>DATBVZ010000397.1:0-3266 GCA_036515095.1 Cyclobacteriaceae bacterium
GACTCGGCTACCTCATAAACCGCACCGGTGTTCTTCAATGCGGTTTGCAACACCTCAAACTTTCCATAGAAGTCCGGAGCAGTCATCTGGATCATGATAAGTCCCTCACGAGCATATCCCACCGGACGGTCCTTGGCAAACTGAATCTGCTGATAAACGATGATGGTACCGGCAATTAGCGTAACCGAAACTGTGAACTGAAGTACAACCAGAACCTTTCGCGGCAGAGAGGCAAGACGCCCAACGCGCCAGGTACCTTTCAGCACGCTGACCGGACGGAACGAAGACAGGTATAATGCGGGATAGCACCCTGCCAATAATCCCGTAACGAGGATAAAAGCAAGACTGAGAAGCCAAAACCAGGAACTGGCCCAAGGCATCACCATTTGCTTGTCCGACAGCTCATTGAACCAGGTCAAGGACGCAGCCACCAGGACCAGCGAGGAAACGAACGCCAGTAACACAACCAGAAAAGATTCGCTGAAGAACTGGCTTACCAACTGCCCCCGCATTGAGCCAACAACCTTCCGGATACCCACTTCCTTCGCTCTCTTTTCGGAACGCGCTGTGCTCAGGTTCATAAAGTTGATACAGGCGAGTATCAGAACGAAAACACCAACGATGCCGAACAACCACACAAACTGAATGCGCCCTCCTGTGTTGACCCCGTTTTTCCATTCCGAATGGAGGTGCCATTTGTCCATCGGATGGAGGAAGATTTGCGGGCTAACGGCCATGAAGTCCGGCAAATGGGATACATTATTTACCATCGCATCCCGGATATTCGCAGAGGCGTTGTCCATCAGGACAAAAGGTTCGGTTTCCACATAGATATTGAGAAAGTTAGTGGTAAATCCCTGCGTGGTCATCCATTGATTATGGGAAACAAACAAATCCCAGGGAGCCAGGAATTTCACCTCATGAAGGTGTGAGTTGTGCGGTAAGTCCTCATATACGCCAGTGACGGTTACGTTCATCCGGTTGTCGATGAGCAGGTCTTTTCCCAGGACATCGTCATCCCCAAAAAGTGATTTGGCTGCCGAAGCCGAAAGCAAAATGGAATTTGGTCCCTTCAGACCTTCACGGGTGCCGCTGACCATTGCAAGGCTAAACATTTCGGGGGCAGACGGCTCCATGAATTGTCCGTTGGCCATCAGCTTATTTTCACCGGCCGACAGAATATGATCGGCTTCCGGCCATGCCATCACAACATTCCTGAAGTTGCTGCCATACTTCGTTTTCAGTTCGTCGCCCAGCGCATAGGGCAAATAGGAAAAGGTATAGATTTGACCGGTAAGCGTCCCGTTGCGCATGACCTGGGCAATGCGGCTATGGTTTTCGTGATACCGGTTGTACGACAGCTCATCATAGATCCACAACCCGATAAGGATGGCTACGGCCATTCCGGTTGCGAGTCCGCCGATGTTGATAACGGAATATCCCTTGTTTTTCAGCAGATGACGCCAGCCAATTTTGAAGTTACTCCGGAGCATAGCATAGTGAATTAAGTGGTTGTGTTCTAATTTCTTTATAGCAAAAGGCCGTACATAATGAAATACCTGGTACCAGTAGTCTAGTTTCGCCCTAAGCAGTGATTTATTTTCCGCCGTTGAATAAAATTTTTCCTCAAGATCTCCCGACACCTCCTCGACAAGATCATCGCGTATGAAACTCAAAAGGAATTTTCGTGCGAGTTTGGGCGGTAACATCTCTCTCATGGTAATCCTTCAATCCTTTCAATCATGGTCCAGACCGCTATTCCATACGTAAACTCTTCACCGGGTTCATCAATGCAGCCTTGATCGCCTGAAAACTTACTGTCAGCAATGTGATTACCAACGCGCCTAAAGAGGCAGCGGCAAAAATCCACCAACCAATCTTTGCTTTATATTCATAATTCTCCAGGCCGCTTAACAGAATATAATAGGAAATGGGGACAGCGATAAGACAGGAGAAAATGACCAGCAACACGAATTCGCGCGACAACATCTTCCAAAGGCTTGCTACCGAAGCGCCGAGAACTTTCCGGATACCTATCTCTTTCGTACGCTGTTCAGCTACAAAGGAAGCCAGCCCAAACAATCCAAGACAACTTATAATGACGGCCAGAATGGCAAAGACCCCAGCCAGCTTCCCGATGCGTTCCTCCGTGGAAAACTTTCGTGCATACTCTTCATCGGCAAATTTGTAATCGAAAGGTATCTCAGGGATTACCCGTGCAAAAACATCCTCAATTTTTGGAAGCGCCTCACTCACGCTTACCCCCGGCGTTATCCTGACAAGTAAGACACGCTCATAGCCGTAGGTTAGGTAGATCGTTGGCTTGACAGGCTCGAAAGGAGAATCCATTATCATATCCTTAATCACCCCCACAATTCTGAAATCCTGGTCTACCCCCCAGGCCAGGTTTGTCCAGCGAACCGTTTTTCCAACAGGATCTTCCAAACCCATGTATTTCACAGCTGATTCATTTAAAACAAAGGCCGCGGAGTCACTGGCAATTTCCGCGGAAAAATCACGTCCCTCAATGAATTCCCAACCTACGGTCTTGCCGAATTCAGGTGAAACGTTCAGGGTCGCAAAACTTGCTTCGAAAGCAGGATCCTTATCCTCCCAAAGAAACCCTCCGTTGTTAGACCAAACTCCCGTAACGTCGCCGCCGGATTCCGCAAGTTCCGAAACCACACCAGTACTCTTAAGCTCGGCCCGAAGGACATCAGCCTTGGTATTAAACGCATCGGTTTTCTTCCGGATCATCAGCAAACCTTCACGGTCATATCCCACAGGACGATTTTTTACGAACATCAACTGGTTGTAGATGACTCCTGTGCAAACGATCAGTGTAACGGAGACAGTGAATTGAAGTACCACCAATACTTTCCTCGGCACCGAAGCCAGTCGGTGTGTGCGAAAGGTCCCTTTCAGGATTTTGACCGGATCGAAGGAGGACAAATAAAGGGCAGGATAACTCCCTGCCAGAATCCCTGTCATCAATAGAAACGCGATGCAACTAAACCAGAACCACTGCTCATCCCAGGGCAAGCGCATCTCCTTTGCAGCCAATTGATTAAACCAGGGTATTGTTGCCAGGACCAGCCCTGCCGCCAGCATAAAAGCCATAAACACCACCAAAAAAGATTCGCTGAAAAACTGAGCGATCAACTGCCTCTGTATGGATCCCATCGTTTTGCGGATACCAACCTCCTTCCATCGTTTTCCCGATCTTGCCGTGCTGAGGTTCATAAAATTGATGCACGCCAGCAACA
>DATBVZ010000398.1:0-6305 GCA_036515095.1 Cyclobacteriaceae bacterium
GGGGAGGTTTACCGTTCGCAGACTTCCAACTGAAGCTCAGTTTTCTACGGTGAACGGAATCATTGTGCAGGACTTCGACCAGGATGGTATAAAGGATATCCTGCTGGCAGGAAACAGATTTGACACGGAAGTGGAAACCACCCCGGCTGATGCATCGCCCGGTTTGTTCCTGAAAGGAACTGGGAATCTTGAATTCAAACCAACGAAGCATTTTGTGAGCGGTTTCTCTGTGCCATACAACGTCAAGGAAATTCAGGCAATCCGAAACGGCGACACCCGGGCTATCCTCGTAGGTGTCAATAGCGGACCCCTTCGGATTTTCAGGAACGTCAGGCCGGCAGGAAATGGTGGACCGACCGCCTCCCGGTGACCTTATACCTTATACCCTTATACCCTTATACCTCTATACCTCCTCCCAGTATAGTGCAGGATAACGTTGACCGGCAACGTTAATACCTTACTACAAGAGTCCGTTCGCATAAGTTTTGACTCAGACCGGTGGATTTCTTCTGAAATTGGTGCATATTGGATACGTTGAAAAATCCAGCGCAAGCATGGGAGTTAAGCGGACTGTAATCCTGTTGATATATCTTGCAGTACTGATTGCACCTGACATTTTTGGCCAGCCGATCACCCCGGACAGCTCATTGGTAACACATGCCGTCGCCAGTGCGGCATCCAACTACGATGCCGCTATGATCAATCAGCTAAGGCTCTATAATGGTGTGGAATACAACGCATACCCTGAACCCTATGAGGACTTTCCGTATTTCGAATCCGAGTATTGGGAGGAAGGGTCTATTTGCTATTATGGCGAATGGTATCATGGGGTACCTATGCAGTATGACCTGCTGAATGACTTGCTTGTCATCGAACACTACAATCAAAGCGGATATGGGGTGGTACTGCAATTGCACACCGATAAGGTGGATGCCTTTGAGCTTCTGGGCCATAGCTTCATTCGTATTTCGGGCGACAGTAGTGACGCATCCGGTCTGCGGCCGGGTTTTTATGACCTCCTTTACGACGGCGAAAGCAGGGTTGTCTGCAAGAAAAGGAAAGACGTGCTCGAGCGTGTCGAAAGCGGCACAGTCAGCGTGAGCTTTGTCGAACGCACGCATTACTATATCATGAAAGATGGCGCTGCAGTTCCAGTCAGAAATAAGGGAACGGTGTTGAAAGCGCTTGCAGATAAGAAGAAGGCGCTGAAGCAGTTTGCCCGAAAAGAAAAAGTGTTTTTCATCGATAAGGAAGAATCTATCGTGCAGTTAGTTCGCTACTATGACACATTGAAATAAGGTATGCCAGGGAATTAAACAGGTTTGAATGAAACAAGTCTACCGGACGATCAAGATCATATTGTTGTTGTTAATTGCGCTACCCGCGGCCGGGCAGAATGTCCAGCGGATCAGCGGTACTTTTCAACAAGCTGATTTCGACGACTTCATCAGTGCTGTGGAGTCCCAAACTTCCTATTTTTTCTATTACGACAGTACGCGGTTTGATTCCCTTACGGTGACCGGTGAATTCACCGCTGTGGAGCTGCCGGTTGTGCTTGATTCGCTGTTTCAATATACCGACTATCATTATTTCATCGATGACGAGAGGGTTTTCCTTACCCGGGGGCGCGAGATCAGGCTGGAACTTCCCGTTGGTTTCTTTGACGTACGACCCAATCAGGGCAATTTTGATGTTGCCCTGTTCGATTTCATGCATGACACCGAGGAGAAGAAAAGGTTGACCGATGAGGACCGGATCTTCGAGATCGGCGCCAGAACGAGAAGGCTGAGAAGCGGCACTGCAGTGCTGACCGGCTATATCCGCAATGATCTCAACGGCGAGCCTGTAGTCGGCGCGGTGATCTACAACGAGACCACCGGAAAAGGGGTGGCCACAGATCCGTTTGGATACTATTCTATCGAACTCCCTACGGGCCGGAACAACATCCGGATATCCTGTGTGGGAATGCGTGAAACAATCCGGCAGCTCATGATTTACGACGACGGAAATCTGGACATTGATCTGGCGGAGTATATAACGCCGCTCAAAGAAGTGGTAATAGAAGCTGAACGGGGTGCAAACGTCTCGGGTACCCAGATGGGAAAGGAGCGATTGGACATCAAGATGATGAAACAGGTTCCGGTTGCTTTTGGAGAGACTGATGTCCTGAAGATAATCCTTACGTTGCCGGGTGTTCAATCCGTAGGAGAGAGCTCCACCGGCCTGAACGTCCGCGGCGGATCCACCGACCAGAACCTGGCGTTACTTGACGACGCAACGATTTTCAACACATCGCATCTCTTCGGTTTTTTCTCCGCATTCAATCCGGATGTAGTCAGGGATGTTGAGTTGTATAAGAGTGGCATTCCGGCCGAATACGGAGGCCGCATCTCATCGGTCATGAAGGTAACTTCAAGGGAAGGAAATAAGAAGAAATTCAGTGGGTCTGGTGGGATAGGACCTATTACAGGAAGGCTCACCCTGGAAGGTCCGCTCCGCAAGGACAAATCCTCCATCCTGGTGGGAGGAAGGTCAACCTACTCCGACTGGCTGCTGGATAAGATTCCGGACAAGAGCCTCAAAAACAGTTCGGGCTCTTTCTACGATTTGAATTTTCATTTCAACCACGAAGCAGATAACAGAAACACGGTAGACGTCACCAGTTACTACAGCAATGACCGGTTCAGGCTGAACAGCGATACGCTGTATCAATACAATAATTTTAATGTTACCGCGCGGTGGAAGCACGCATTCAGCAATAAGCTGTACGGAGTTCTCACCGGCACCTTCAACGAATACCGGTTCCAGGTATCCAGTCAGAAGAACCCGGTTAACGCGGTAAAGCTGAATTACCTGATCGGCCAGCTCAATGCGAAGGCTGATTTCTCGTACCAGCTGAGCGACCGGAATTTGTTGTCCTTCGGCGCCTCGGCCATCCGTTACCAGCTTGAACCCGGAACCCTTTCGCCGGTGGGAAGAGAGTCTAAAGTAGTCGCCGATGTATTGGAGGATGAGCAAGGTCTTGAAAGTGCCCTGTATGCAGGCGACGAGTTCGAATTGACGTCCCGGCTTAAACTGTATGGCGGGATCAGGTATTCATTTTACAAATACCTGGGTCCGCGGAGTGTCTTTCAATACGCAGAAGGACAACCCAGAAGCGAAAGCTCCATGGTTGACACCGTGCGTTATGGGCGGGGCAGTTCAATAGCAACCTATCAGGGCCCTGAATTCAGATTATCGGCTCGTTACATGCTATCTGACGATGCATCTGTTAAGGTAAGCTATCAGCGCATGAGGCAATACATTCACATGCTGTCAAACACCACGGCGATTGCCCCCACGGATACCTGGAAACTTAGCGATGCCTACATTCAACCCCAACTGGGTGATCAGATCTCGGCAGGATACTATAAGAACTTCAAGGCAAATACGATCGAGACCTCCATAGAAGCCTATTACAAGACGCTCGATAATTTCCTGGATTACAAAGGGGGCGCCCTCCTTACCATGAATCATCATATCGAGACGGATGTGATCGGTACCCAGGGGCGCGCTTATGGTATTGAACTCTTGCTGAAAAAGGTGACTGGCAAGTTTAACGGGTGGATCAGTTATACCTACTCGCGATCACTGCTGAAGACTTCGGGTACCGAAAGCGGGGAGATGATAAACGAAGGAGCAGAATATCCGAGCAATTTTGACAAGCCGCACGACGTAACGGTCATCAGCAATTACCGGTTCAGCCGGCGTTTCAGCATTTCGCTGAATTTTACCTACAGCACAGGCCGCCCGATCACCGTTCCATTGCAACGGTATATGCTGGACGGAAGCGAGCGGCTGCTCTATACGGATCGGAATCAGGCAAGGATACCCGACTACTACCGGTTTGATTTTGCAATGAATATTGAAGGGAATCACAGGATCCGGAAGCTTGCTCATAGTTCCTGGTCGATATCGGTGTATAACCTGACTGGCCGAAAGAATGCGTACTCGGTTTTCTTCCGCTCCGAAAATGGCGTGATCAGGGGATACAAGCTTTCGATCTTTGCTCAGCCGATCCCGACAATTACCTATAATTTCAGATTTTAAAAATGGTAATGACCAGGTATTTCATAATTGTTGGCTTGGCGATGCTTCTTGCAATTGGTTGCATTGATCCTTACAATCCGCCGGAGATAGAATCGTCAGCGAACTTTCTGGTGGTAGACGGATTGGTCGACGTTGGCGCGGGAAACGCCAGGGTAGTGCTGGCTCATTCACAGGCGCTCGACGAACAGAGTGAGCCTCTGCTTGAGACCGGCGCCCAGGTAACTATTGAGGTTACCAACGGGCCCATGTTCTCATTGTCGGAAACATTCCCCGGCGAATACACGGCCGGGAATCTCCCCATCAATCCTGGCGATCAATGCCAGCTCAGGATACGCACGGCGTCGGGAAAGGAATTCCTTTCTGAGACCGTGACGAGCATAGACACACCACCGATCGACAGCATTACCTGGACCGCCCGCCCGGGCCAATTGGATATCGAGGTGAACACGCACGATCCGGGCGGCAACACGCGATACTACAGGTGGAAGTACGTCGAAACGGCCATGTATCAATCGCCGCATTTATCCAGCTACATCTGGGATACAGAAGAAAATACGGTCAGACCACGTACTAACGAGGAGCGGATATTCACGTGCTGGAAGACCACACCTTCCACAAACATCAACGTGTTCAGCACAAATGGATTGGCCGAGGATATCGTAAGCAGGCACATTGTTCAGTCGTTGCCTTCAAACTCATGGAAACTAAGACTTAAATACAGCATCCTGGTCTATCAATACGCTATTGGTCAGGAGGAATTTAATTTTTGGACGGAACTCAGGAAGAACACGGAAAACATAGGAACTATCTTCGACCCGCAGCCCTCACAGGTTACCGGGAATATTCGATCGGTAAACGCGCCCGGTGAAAAGGTTCTGGGCTATTTCAGTGCAGGGTCAATATCCGAAGAGAGAATATTTATTTCGCGGGATGATCTGCCCTACAGTGGTTTTGATACCGGATACCCGTCGTGCAACTCCCTTGACGTCGACACTTTATATATGGAAGAATACCTCAATAGTTCCAAAAGGGCCCTGCTCATTTCGGCCGTTACCTCCGGCCCGTCAGTTATCGGATATACAACGGCTGATGATTATTGCATTGATTGCAGGATAGCCCATCAGGGCACGAACGAACGTCCTGATTTCTGGGAATAGGTAGTAGTAAGTATGAATCCACGACCAACGTTCTTCCTTGTCGCGCTGCTGCTTCTGGCAGGGGTGAATTCCATTGCTCAGGATGAAGCTCATGGCATGAGGCAGGCGCTGGAGCATTACGGGCTTGCGAACCTCCAGGAGAAGGTATTTGCACACACTGACCGTACTTTCTATCTGACAGGCGATCATCTGTGGCTTAAACTCTATGTCGCGGACGGTTCATTCAATACGCCGCTGGATCTGAGTAAGGTCGCCTACGTCGAAATCCTCGACAATCAAAACCATTCGGTCGTGCAAGGCAAGTTGGCTTTGAAAGAGGGATTTGGACATACCACCCTGTTTCTCCCCTCATCACTCAACTCGGGCAAGTACATTCTCAGGGCCTACACAAGGTGGATGAAGAATTATTCTCCTGATTTCTATTTTCATAAGACCATAACGATCGTCAATCCTTTCAAACCCCTCGGATTGCAGGAAAGGGCGGCAGAAAAAAAGTATGATGTTCAGTTTTTCCCCGAGGGAGGCCATCTTGTTTCAGGCCTTTCCGGCAAAGTAGGGTTCAGGGTAGCAGACCAATCCGGCAAGGGCCTGAAGGCCTTTGACGGTTTGATCGTCAACCAGGATAGCGATACCGTTACTGCTTTTGAGCCGTTGCGTTTTGGTCTTGGCAGCTTTGAACTGACCCCCCGCGAAGGCGAGGAATACCGGGCAGTGATCAGGGACACCACCGGCCTCGTGATCTCGGTTGTGAATCTTCCTCCGGCAAGGGATACGGGTTACGTGCTCTCGGTGCGTGATAAGAACAGCGACACGATCATCATCGGGGTGGGGTCCAACTTTCCGCCAACGGAAACACCGGAACCCGTGTCTGTTGTGCTGCATAGCCGCCTGGCTTCGATAATTGAACTGTCCGGCAGACCGGTAAACGGAAAGATCTCTTTTGAAGTGCAGAAGACTGAACTCATGGATGGTATTACGCATATCACCTTATTTGATGCTAAAGACAAACCCGTGTGCGAAAGGTTATACTTTAAAACTCCGGAAAAATTGCTGCGGATT
>DATBVZ010000399.1:0-2020 GCA_036515095.1 Cyclobacteriaceae bacterium
AAAATCCGGCCTGTCGGACCTGGATTTCATGCCTGAATTCAATGAATTTCCTATTACCGATTATGAGTTTTCCAACAATACGCGGATACCCTATGTGCATTACCGGTTCCCGGTACCGCCCGTCAGGCTGCCGGGCAATTATGTTGCCGCAGTATACCGGGGCCCAGATCCTGAAGACATCATACTGACGAAACGCTTTATGGTTTTTGAGAACCGGATCAATTTTACGCGCGATGGAAATCTTATCGGTCCGGGTCGCGCCGCCGGACTGAACCAGCAGTTGAACTTCACGGTAGACTACAAGAATGTCGAGATCCTGAATCCGATGATTGACGTGTCGGTTGTTATTCGTCAGAATATGCGATGGGACAATCCCATAACAGACATAAAGCCCTACTTTGTGCGGGAGGATCTGCGCGAACTGGAGTACCGGTTTTTCGATCCTGAAAAGCTTTTTAGGGGAGGAAATGAATTCCGCTTTTTTGATCTGCGCTCGGTGAACTTCCCCGGGCGGTTCGTTGCATCCGTTGACAAGAACGCAAACCCGTATGCCGCTTTTATTCAATCCGACCGCAGTCGTGGTGGTGAAGCCTATTCCCAGTACACCGATATCAACGGGCAGTTTGGGATAGCGAACCTTGATTATGATGATCCCCTGTCAGCCGACTACATGGACGTGAATTTCACCCTTGAGAGCCAGAAAGTTGACGGGGATGTATACGTAGCGGGCGGCTTTAATTACTGGAACCTGGATGACATCAACCGGATGAGTTACGACCCTTCCAGCGGCAGTTATAAGGCAGCCATTCTGTTGAAACAGGGGTGGTATGATTACCAGTATCTCGTTGCTTCTTCGTCCACCCTGCCACCTATGCACTTCGAGGGATCACACTTTGAGACCGAGAATCTTTACGAAATATTCGTCTACCACAGGCCATTTCACCTGAATGCCGACCTGCTTATCGGGTACATCCGCCTTCAGGAGAACCCGCGTTAGGCGTAGTTCATTTCATGCTGCTTTTCCCTTCGAATTGAATCGTTGTGGGCAATGTCCAGCATGCCAAATCCTTTATGGGAAAAATGGCCGAGGCCATTATCATAAACAAACTGTTGAACTTCCTTGGCTGCGTACAGTGTAAAAGGAAACGTGTAGCCTCTCACCTCGAACTTGATGTCGTTGTCGTACAGGGGATAAATACGCGCGAACTTCTTGTGCGTGGACTGTATCCTGTTTATATAGTCCGCATCCGGAAGGATCTGAAACCTGTAGAAAGAAGTGAGTTGCTCGGCGGTGTAGTTGCCCGTTTCCTCCATTCTTGCGATGGTAGACTCATACAACATATCCGAGAATTCGTCGCTTTCGGGGGCGATGAATTTCTTTGCCCTTTCGTCATTGAACGAGGGCGGGATCAGCACCACCGGCGAAATACACAGGAATTTTGTCTCCTCGCTGATGGCCACCGGTTCTTCGATTTCTGTACTGTCGGGGATCAGCAGGAGGTTGCCCACGACGACCTCTTTTTGTTCAAAGAGCCGTTCCAGAAAGTAATCCATGAAGGCCTTATCCTGACATGCAAATACCAGCGTAACCTTTGAGGAATAAAAGTGAAGTCCTTTGCGGCTTATTTTGGTCTGACCTTTCAGTCCGGAAAAATTAAACCGGGTAAAGTCCTTGTAGGCAGGGTTGGAGCCGAAAATCAATATCCCTTTAATGAGCTGTGCCAGAAGGTATTGGTGATGAAATGGCACATAGGCCCCCCTGTTCTTTAGCGAAAAAATAATCCTGGTTCTCAAAATCCCAAAAAATTTTTAAGGGGTTAAAAAAGTTCACACATGCCAAACAGGGCCCTTATGTCATTTGAAACTGTGCAGATTATAAAACTAGCAAAAATTCGGCAACAGGAAACATTAATTTTTGAAACTTTTAGACATTAAACCGGAAATGCATGATATCCCCGTCTTCTACAACATAGTCTTTGCCTTCGATGGCCATTTTTCCGGCTTCCCGGCACGCTTGTTC
>DATBVZ010000400.1:0-3035 GCA_036515095.1 Cyclobacteriaceae bacterium
GCACCGGTTTCCTCCGGATGCTGCCGGTGAAAGGTGACATGCTCAGCCGCTGGTCCGTGGCATCGCTCACAATCAACCCCAAGGATCACCTGGCTCTTGTCGAATGCCTCGAGTTCGCCAACTGATTTTGTGATCCTGAAATACGTACTGTGGCATTCCACGCACCGGGCCGGAATGTTCCGGTCGAAGGTTATCTGGTCCTGCGGGTACCCCGGACTGTTGCTCCAGGTGTCTTCGGCTGAATAATAGGAAACCGGAAGCTGAAAAAGCGAATTGTCATGCCAGTATAAATACGTTTGCCCCTGGCGCCCCGACCCGATGGTGATATCGAACGGCTTGTTGCCAATCTCGGTGCCATCAACAAATCCTTTCTGGAACAGTCCCTCCGGTGTCTTCTCCATTACGACTTTCAAGCGTTCGTTCAGCGGCAATACATTCCTCCCGGAGTCGAAACTTCCCTTTACCGTTTCAGGTCCCGCGGGACGGGATGTCAGAAAATGCGGCGTCAGCAAATGGGATTCCGTTACCGCTGAATGGCACGCAGCGCACGTCTCTGAACCCGTGAATTCACGACCGGAAGAATGGACTACGCTGCCTAAGGTGTCTTCGTTTTTGCTGGAGTTGCAGGTGGATACTAAAACAACACTACCGACCAAACCCACCGTGATCAACAGATGAGTACTCCGAATGTGTGTATCAAAATACGACATGTGATCAAGCTACAATGAGAGCCGCGTGCTTCGAAATTTCACCCTGTCTGCCTGGCTAATCCGGATAAGACGGTTAGGCATGTGCTCGGCAGCCAGGCAGGCGTAAAACCGCAAGGGTGCAAAGGACCGCGAAGGATGAATGTAACGCCGAACCGAAATATACAAATAAAATACAGACAACATCGTGGCAAATATCCGGTAGCGCTTTACCTTTGAACAACACGCACATTCCTCTTCTTTCATCATAAACAATGGCATGAGCACCGACATCCAGACAAGCGCATTTTCAATCAGCAGCAGTCTCCTGGAAAAACTAAAAAAGGAAGGCAACATCAAATTGTTCCCGGCCGATACGGTTATTATTGACGACAATGAATACATTAAATACATCCCGATTGTCCTGAATGGCTCCGTTAAAGTGTCCAGGCTGGATGAGGAAGGAAGGGAAATCCTTCTCTATTATATAAAGCCGGGCGAAAGTTGTGTGATGTCTTTTTTAGGCGCTGTATGCAACGGCACCAGCAAAATCAAAGCAGTCATTGAGGAAGATGCGGAAATTCTGATCCTTCCCGTTCACAAGGCGACCGACCTTATCCGCGAAAACCCCCAGTGGCTTGAATTCATCTTTCAGCTCTATAACAAGCGATTTGAAGAACTGCTCTCTGTCGTAAATGCCATTGCATTTCAAAACATCGATGACCGGCTCTGGGAATTGCTGAAGACCAAAGTCAAATTGCTCAATACGACCGAATTAACCGTTACTCACCAACAGCTTGCTCATGAATTAGGAACGGCCCGCGAAGTGGTATCCCGCCTTCTCAAGCAACTTGAAAATGACCGGAAAATCCAGCTTTCCCGAAATAAAATTAAGGTCCTGGCCCCTGTGTAACATAAGTTACAGATAATCATTTTTAGTAATTGTAGTCTTGCATCGAAGGGACTTGCCGTGGACGCGTTCTCCCAAAGTCAATATAACCGGTAATCCCGTCTTCCAATTCTCATCCTGGTTTGCAGTTAGTCCTGCCACCAGGTGGATACTGCAGTTGCTCCAAAGGAATTGGCCACCAATTTCATAATTGTCTTCACGAAACATTGGTCCTTAAAATTTTAGCCTGCGTGATCAAAGTCACAGTACGCCGCGCTGCGACGCGGTACCTTTGTGCGTGCAAATCATAAACCGCATGAAAAAGGCATTACCGGTACTTCTGATTTTTACGCTGCCATTATCAGCTTCCCTTTTCGCACAGGAAACCGTCCCGCTAACGTTGCAGGAAGCCCTGGACGCCGCTTCAGCCAACAACAAAGAGATCGTCATAGCACAACTGGAAGCAGAAAGCGCTATCGCGAGGTTCCGGCAAACGAATGCCGTGTTTCTTCCGCAAATCCGCCTGAGCTATACGGCCTTCAGCACGAACAATCCGCTGAACGCCTTTGGCTTCAAGCTGCAGCAGGAATCAATTACCCAAAGTGACTTTGCCCCGGAGGTTCTCAATAACCCATCGGGTACACAAAACTATCTAACAAAAGCGGAATGGCAGCAGCCTCTGCTGAACCTGGACATGCTGCAAATGCGAAAGGCAGCCCACCAGGAGGTTGATGTTTACAGTTTCAAAACTCAGCGTACAAAGGAGTACCTGGCATTTGAGGTTCAAAAAGCATACGCGCAATTGCAAATGGCGCACGAGGCCAGGAAGGTTCTGGAAGAGGCATTGCGAACAATCCAATCAATATATACTTCAACGAACAACCGGTTCGAAATGGGATTTCTGCAAAAATCAGATGTACTCCAGGTACAGGTGCAGGTCACGACAACAGAGCGCGAGCTGGCAGAAGCCAGGAGCAATGTGTACAATGCATCCGATTACCTCAGCCTGCTCATGGGTAAGCAACCCGGTACAGTTTATCGGGTTGATCCGATAAGCCTGTTGGCTACCCTCGAAAATACCGAAGCGGAAGCGCCTGAGAACCGTGCGGATTTTCGCGCGCTGCAGTCGGCCGTCACCGCTCAGGACATGATGATCAGATCCGGAAGGATGTCATACCTGCCCAAACTCAACGCTTTCGGTGAGTACCTGATTAACGATGACGATGCCTTTGGATTTGCCTCAAATTCATATTTGGTCGGCGCGCAGCTCTCCTGGACGATATTCAATGGTATGGCAACACGAAGCAAGGTTGCCGAATACAAAGCCGAGCGGGAGAAACTTTCGCAACAACTTCACTATCAGAAAGAACAAAGCCAGCTGGAGATCAACAAAACCATTCGGCAGTGGCAGGATGCACGCATTGCGCTGCAACAACAGGAGCTTGCAGTAAGCCAGGCTG
>DATBVZ010000401.1:0-7961 GCA_036515095.1 Cyclobacteriaceae bacterium
TCAATGAATTCCTCAACGAAAAGGTCGAAGACAAAAAACTCGTTGAACGGAATGACTATGACGAGATCAGGAAGCCGAAGAAACCGAAGAAAAAATAGCGACGTTTTATCGCCCTTTCATTAGCCTTGGAAATAAGGCCGGTACGATCCTTTTAAAGTTCCGGTACGCATCCCGTACCGGTTGATGTTTTCTTTCCTCCAGCCAAATGCCAATGGGCAAACAAGCAAGGATCGTAAGCGCGGAAATCAATATTGCGGGACACCATACCACGTCCTGTCACCCGGCTGAAAAATTGCTTTACCGGGTTGCATGCAAGAAGGCTATGGAGGAACAGGTAAGCGGACCACAAGTGTAACTTGAATACGATGCCGCAACTCTTCGCTGTCTTTCTCTTGCAAATCGTCGACCAATAGCGGTATCGGCTTTGCTGCAATTTTGGCAACCGCGAGGGACTTGCTACATTTGAGCATCACCATGAAGAAAATTAACCTGGGCATTCTGAGGGAAGGAAAGGTGCCTCCTGAAAGACGCGTTCCTTTTACGCCACAACAAGCGGCCGAAATTATGCGAAGGTTTCCTCATGTCACTGTGATTTACGAGAAAAGCGATATCCGTTGCTTCACGGATGCCGAATACGCGGAAGCCGGTATCCCAATCGTTAGTGACGCGGGATCATGCGACGTGCTGATGGGTATCAAGGAGGTCCCTGTTTCAAATCTCAGGGCAGGAAAAACGTACTTCTTTTTTTCGCATACCATGAAAATGCAACCCCACAACCGGGAATTGCTTCAAACGGTTTTGGAAAAAAAGATCCGGCTTATCGATTACGAGGCCCTGCGCGACATCAGCGGGAAACGGCTCGTCGCTTTCGGACGCTACGCAGGAATTGTAGGGACCTACAACTGCTTCTGGGTGTACGGACTTCGCTATAACCGCTATACCCTTCAACGGGCCTTCAACTGCCATGACTACGATGCGCTGAAGCAGGAACTGAAAAAAGTAGATCTCCCGCCCGTGAAGATAGTGCTGACAGGGGGCGGCCGGGTGGGAAAAGGTGCAATTGAAATCCTCGACATTCTTCAAATCAGAAGGGTCGGGGTTGATGAGTTCCTGAATGAAACACCAAGTGAGCCCGTATACGTGCAGCTTGGCAGTAAGGATTATCATGCACACCTTCAAAACCAGCCTTTCGACCGGGATGAATTCCATGCACATCCGGAACGGTACAAGAGCGATTTTCTGAAATTCGCACAGGAAGCCGACATGCTGATCGCCGGGGCATACTGGAATCCCGCGGCGCCGAAACTCTTCGCTGCAGCGGACATGACCGATCCGTCCTTCTCCATCCGGATCATCGCCGACATAAGCTGCGATATCGGCGGTTCCATTCCCGCGACGATCAAGGCGACCGATGTATACGATCCTGTATACGACTACAACCCAACCAGCCGCCGGGCAGAGACTCCTTTCAGCAGCGAAAAAAACATTACCGTCATGGCTGTCGACAACCTGCCCTGCGAATTGCCGCGGAGCGCATCGGCGGATTTTGGAAGGGATCTTATTGATAAAATATTACCTTCACTGCTGAACGAGGATACCGAAGGTATAATAGAACGCGCTACATTGGCCGTCGATGGGGAATTGACGGAAGAGTTTCGTTACCTGGAAGGATGGGTAGCGGGAGGGGGTGGAGGAGGGGTATAGGTATATGAGTGTACAGGTATATAAGTGTATAGGTATATAAGTGTATAGGTATATACGGATGGTTACTCCAACACATCAGCACATCAACACATCCACCATGTATCTTTATAATGTTACCATAGGGATTGACAAGTCTGTGGAAGCGGAATGGCTGATCTACATGCGCGAACGGCATGTTCCTGAAGTATTGCGAACGGGGATGTTCACGCAAGCGAGAATCTACAGGATACTGGACGATGAAGAGGCTGAAACAACGTCCTACAGTGTTCAGTACATGTCACCGTCGATTGAAATGGTCCGGAAATACCTGGAAACCCATGGACCGCGGCTTATCGAGGAGCACCGGAACAAATTCCGCGACAAGCATGTCGCTTTCCGGACGCTCCTGGAGGAGATCGTGTAGAAGCGGCTCACTATTTATTGTCCAACACCGACCGGATTTCTTCGCTCTCCAGGTTGCAGTTGACCCATGAGGCATCAAACTTTGCACCGTATTTCCTGTAAAAGGAAATAGCCGGTTCGTTCCAATCGAGCACCTGCCAGGTAATTCCCGTACATTTTTCATGGAGTGCCTTCTCCAGTGTGCGATCAAACAGCCTTTTGCCAATGCCCTTGCCCCGTTCGGACAGGGTTACGACAATGTCTTCCAGATAAAGCCTTTTGCCTTTCCAGGTTGAGTAACGGTAGTAGTAGAGTGAAATACCTACTATTTTTTCCCCCTTTTCGGCCACAAACATGCCATACACAGGGTGATCCCCGAACCCGTCTTCCTCCATCATAGTAACCGTGTTCGTAACCTCATCCGGAGCCCGCTCGAATTCTGCCAATTCCCTCACCAATTCAAGGACTTGCGGAACATCCCTTTTTATACCCGGCCTTATAACGATATCGTCCATGGTTTAAAATTAGCTAACCGTTTGCAGAAGGCTGCTGGGGGACCGGTCAAACCCACGAAGACCCTGCAGGCTCGCATTACCGGATCGTATCAAAACCGGTGTATGGCACAAGCACTTCAGGGATGCGAATGCCTTCCGGCCGCTGGTTGTTCTCCAGGATGGCGGCCACGATCCTTGGTAATGCCAGGGCACTGCCGTTGAGGGTATGAAGCAGTTGCGTCTTGCCGTCAGCATCCTTAAACCGAAGTTTCAGCCGGTTGGCCTGGTACGTCTCGAAGTTGCTGACCGAACTCACTTCAAGCCACCGTTTCTGGCCGGCAGCAAAGACTTCGAGATCGTAGCATTTTGCGGCGTTAAAGCCCATATCCCCACCACAAAGCAGAAGCCTCCGGTAGGGTAGAGCCAACTGGTCCAGCAAAGACTCCACATGCTCAGTCATTTCTTCGTGCTCGCGATAGGAATTCCCGGGATGCGTGATGTGAACGATTTCCACCTTATCAAATTGATGCAGCCTGTTGAGACCCCGGACGTGCGCCCCCCAGCTTCCGGCCTCTCTCCGGAAGCAGGGGGTATATCCAATATTTCTCAGCGGAAGGTCGGAATCGGCCACGATCTGGTCGCGGTACATGTTGGTAATGGGTACTTCGGCAGTGGGTATCAGGTATAGATTGTCTTCCGTTATGTGATACATTTGTCCTTCCTTGTCCGGTAGCTGGCCCGTCCCGTAACCCGAAGCCTCATTTACAACAACAGGAGGCTGGACTTCCATGTAGCCACGTTTTCCCCCCTCGTCCAGGAAAAAATTGATCAATGCACGCTGCAGTTTGGCACCCTGCCGCTTATACACAGGAAATCCCGCGCCGGATATCTTGCTGCCCAGTTCAAAGTCGATGATATCGTACTTTTTGATCAGATCCCAGTGCGGCAAAGCATCTGCCGGAAGCGCCGGAATAGTTCCACGCTCATGGACCACGATGTTGTCGTCCGGACCTCCTCCATCCGGTACATCGGCATGCGGCACATTGGGGATCTGGTAGAGTAGTTTCTGCAACTCCGCGGCCGTGCTGTTCAGCGCGTCGCTTAAGGTGGCAATCTTCGTCTTTAGCTCCGAAGTCAGGGCCTTTCTGGACTCCGCTACCTCCTTGCGTCCCGCCTTCATCAGTTCACCTATCTCTTTTGCCAGTTTGTTTGCCTCGGACAGAAGTTCATCGTGTTGCTGCTGCGACTGCCTGCGGGTCTGGTCCAGCGATATCACCTTGTCTATGGTTTCTTCGATGTTGCTAATGCGGCGCTTCCTGAGCCCCTCCAGGATCCGTTGTTTTTGTTCCCGTATGATTGTGACCTGAAGCATGATTTGATCGTATTTATGATGTGCCCAAAATTAATTTTTTGACCCGCCACCGACAGGCAAACGGGGGAATTATATTTGACCTATGCCGGGTGGTTCGGCCGCGTGACACTCGTGCCTTGCCCAAGCAGGAATGGGCCAAAATAGCGCTATTCGCCGAAAAAAAAGGGGGTTGCATTTGATTGTAAGCTTTTTTAGTCTATACTTGCAATGTCAACGGCGCGATTCTCAGGCCAGATATTGTAATAATCCTTAGAACCTACGATAATCCTATTATAGAGCAAGTTCCTACTTAGAGTACGTTTATTGTTTCATGGTACTCTAACCGCAACAGTTTCAATACATTTCAACAAATTCATTCATTTTTAAACTAACATGTATACTATTGATGATCTGAATGTGAGACTTCTTTCAGAACTGAAAGAGATCGCAGAGGGGATGGGTATTAAGAATGCTAAAAAACTTACCAAACAAGATCTCATCTACAAGATTCTAGACCAGCAGGCCGTAACTGGTGAGCCTGCTCCTGCCTCCAAATCTGCCTCCGCAGAAACGGCCGAACGCAAAATGCGTCCACGCAAACGCGAGAATGTGACAGCTCCTGCAAAGGTAGAGCGCGAAATGTCATCCGATGAACTGCTCGAGTCGATCAATGTCGACCTTGAAAACGCTCCTTCGCCTTTTGAAGACAATGCTGATGACGGTGAGGATACCTTACCCGTTGCGGGTGCAACAAGGAGTGAGTCGCGTGAAGAGAGGCCGGTGAAGAGGGAATCAAACATCCGTGATTTTGACGGAGCCGTAACCAATGAAGGAGTGCTGGAGATCATGCAGGACGGCTATGGATTCCTCCGTTCTTCAGACTATAATTACCTGGCAAGTCCTGATGATATTTACGTTTCTCCTTCGCAGATAAAACTATTCGGCCTTAAGACCGGCGACACGGTACGGGGACAGATCCGCCCGCCTAAAGAAGGAGAAAAATACTTCGCCCTGCTTCGCGTGGAAACCGTCAACGGAAAAACCACGGAAGAAATACGGGACCGGGTTGCTTTTGAATACCTCACTCCCTTGTTCCCGGATGAAATGATCAAGCTGAGCACGACGCCGGATAACATGTCATCCCGGATCCTGGATTTGTTTGCTCCAATTGGAAAGGGGCAGCGCGGTATGATCGTCGCCCAGCCCAAGACCGGTAAGACGGTCTTGCTGAAATCGATTGCCAACTCAATCGCAGAAAACCATCCCGAGTGTTATCTGATCGTTCTGCTGATCGATGAACGTCCTGAAGAAGTAACCGATATGGCGCGCAGCGTAAAGGCTGAGGTTATCGCCTCCACCTTTGATGAACAGGCAGAGCGCCATGTGAAGGTTGCGAGTATCGTATTGGAGAAAGCCAAGCGTATGGTCGAGTGCGGACACGATGTAGTGATCCTGCTGGATTCCATCACCCGCCTGGCACGCGCTTACAATACGGTTGTACCCTCTTCCGGCAAGATCCTGTCCGGAGGTGTGGATGCGAACGCGCTTCATAAACCCAAACGGTTCTTTGGCGCTGCCCGTAATGTAGAAAACGGGGGCTCACTGACCATCATCGCCACAGCCCTTATTGACACCGGCTCCAAGATGGATGAGGTTATCTTCGAAGAATTCAAGGGCACGGGTAACATGGAACTGCAGTTGGACAGAAAACTTGCCAACAAGCGGATTTACCCCGCCATCGACGTTCCTGCATCCGGAACCCGCCGCGAGGAATTGCTGATGAAGGAAGAAGAATTGCAGCGCGTGTGGATACTGAGAAAATTCATGAGCGACATGAACTCCAACGAGGCCATGGAATTCCTCCAGCAAAGAATGAAGGGAACACGGAACAACCAGGAATTCCTGGTATCCATGAACGGATAGATTTACGTTCAGGCGTTTTCGACCAAATTCAAAAGGCGCAGCATTCCTGCGCTTTTTTAATTGTCCTGCGGATACATCGCTTTGAGGTGGGCCACAGACTGCCGGATCAATTCGCGCAACGTCGGCAGGTCGACCTGATCCAGGCGCTTTATGTACAGGCACCCCTTTCCGGCCTTGTACTTGCCAAGCTTCGTCAGCAGCGGTGCGTATTCTTCAAATCCCGGCATGATATAAAGAACAAGGTATTGCTTCCGCGGCGAGAATCCCGCCAGGAAAATATCCCCTTCGTGACCGCTGGCATACCGGTAATGATAACTTGCAAATCCTATCATGGAGGCACCCCACATCCCGGGTTCGCACCTCATGATCTTCCTCATGATGTTCAATAAGGTGAAACAGTCTTTGCGTTTTTGCTCATCAGAAACAGTGTTTGAGAAACGCTTCAACGTCAGCATCGTTCACCTTGGTTTTCAGTTCGGCCATTCAATTAACACTTGAATCTAAATCGAATCCGCCAGCACAAAGTGCTCCATGGATTCGTAAAAATCGTCCATGATTCGTTTGCTGTCAAAATTCTCCCAGATCGTGATCTTTCGCGAATTGTCCGGAATGTCACGCCACTGGTTGTCTATCAGAACGGGGCAAGCCACCTCGCTGCGTCGCGCCCAAGATGGGTTCTTGACTATGGCCACTGCCGCCATATCAAATAACGCCCGCGACGGCGGATCGCCATGGTAGTCGATATGTTCGAACAGGTTGACAGAGTAGTCGCCAAAATTTTGGAACGCAGGGCCGTGTCTGCCTTCAACCGGCGCCTCTACCCGGGGACCCATGCCAGGCATCTTCCTGCTGATCTCATCCTTTGTGGCCCGCACCGCGTCGGTGCCTGAGTCCGTACCGTACCTCACCGTAACCATTTCAAAAGGACAAGGGCTTTTGAGCAGGTAATTCAGCGCAGAGGTATCGTTTTCCTGGTTATACTCGCCCGGTTCAGGATAGTTGGAACCCAGCCATACTATCCGGATGGCCGAAGCAATGGCAGGATCCTTCTTAACCGCCAGGGCTACGTTCGTAAGCTTTCCAACCGCTATCACGGTCAGCGGCCGTTCATCCGGCTTGCGGGCTTTTCTAATGATGAAGTTTACAGCCTCCTCCCCATCAAACCCGCCGGAGTCAACCCCGATTTCGTCGAACGTGCCGTTCGCGCCTTTTAGCAGCGTGATTCGCTCTTCCGCATCGCATAACCGCAGCACCCGGCTCGCTTCCTTGTATTGTTCTTCTATGGGCCCTCCGCTGCGGGTAGCGTTGACAGTGACCCCTTCAACGGCAAAAACATCTCCATTGAACAGCAGGTAAGCCAGCGCGTGCTGATCGTCCAACTCGTTGTTTGCATCGGTATCGAAGATCACCCTGATCTTTTCGGACTGACTCAATCGTTCTTCCTTTCTGCAACCGCCGGCAGAGAGCGCTACGAGCAAGAGTATACAAGACCATCTATTCTTCACCTTTCCAATATAAGAATAAAATCCCCGGGCGACGGGCAGGGCTTTTTCTTTTGTCTTACTCAAACAGCTGGCGTCCGTTTGTTTTTGCATCGGGGATGTCATAGATTTCTTGCGTCTGGCGCTCAGGGAAGAAGGACCAAATTTGTAGTATTCATAAAAGCAGGTTTAAATTAGATGGTATGGGATCACAGGCGAATACATTTGATGCGATCGTGATAGGTTCCGGTCATACGGGCGGTTGGGCTGCCAAGGAACTTTGTGATAATGGATTAAAAACACTGGTTCTGGAACGCGGAAGGTCGGTGGGGCATATTAAGGACTATCCAACGGCCACTCTGGATCCATGGGACTTCGAACACCGGGGAAATATGCCCCTGACTATTTCGAAAGACAATCCCATCATCAGCAAGTGTTACGCCTTTGATGAATCGACCGAGCACTTTTTTGTTAAAGACAACGAACACCCTTACATCCAGGAAAAGCCCTTCGCCTGGATCCGGGGCTACCAGGTCGGTGGCAGGTCGCTTATGTGGGGAAGGGCCTGTCAGCGCTGGAGTGATTTTGAGTTTACCGCCCCTGAACGCTTTGGTTTTGCCATCGACT
>DATBVZ010000402.1:0-3893 GCA_036515095.1 Cyclobacteriaceae bacterium
GAGGTGATCAAAACTCGTTTTCAGCCAGTGCACCTTCTGTGCTTCGCGGTTTCCCTGAAGATACCCGGATGTCTTGGCGCTGGCTTCATAGTCTTGTATCATGGACCATATGCCCGCTATGCCTTCGCCGGTAAGTGCGGAGCAGGTTAACACGCGGGGTTTCCACAGTGCGTCGTTTCCCGGAAGAAGATGCAGGGCGTGGCGGAACTCCGACTGAGCTTCCAAAGCCCTTTCCATGTTAGCGCCATCTGCCTTGGTAATCACCAGGGCGTCCGCCATTTCTATAATCCCCTTCTTTATGCCCTGGAGCTCGTCCCCGGCGCCGGCCAGCATCAGCAGCAGAAAGAAGTCGACCATATTTCGCACAGCCGTTTCAGACTGGCCCACACCGACTGTTTCAATGATTATGACCTCGAATCCCGCTGCCTCACACAGCAAGGTGCTTTCCCTCGTCCGGCTTCCAACGCCGCCTGTCATCAATCCTGACGCTGACGGACGGATAAACGCCATTTCATTTTTTGCAAGGGTCGGCATCCTCGTTTTGTCTCCCAATATGCTTCCTCTTGTTAGCTGGCTGCTGGGGTCAATGGTAAGCACGGCAAGTTTTTTTCCGGAAGATGTTATCAGCGCCCCAAGTGATTCAATGAATGTGCTCTTTCCTACGCCGGGCACCCCTGTAATTCCGATGCGCATAGCCTTACCCGTATGCGACAGGATCTGATTCAACAACTCATCGCTGCGTGACCGGTCATCGGGGTGATCGCTCTCAACCAGCGTTATAGCCTGCGCCAGGATCACCCGGTTCCCCGCAAGGATTCCCTGGGAGTATTCATTTGTTGTTAGTGCGGGTTTAATCACAGCGCCCCGGTTAATGTAGGATTGAATACTTAAATATCTAAATTTACGCTGTTACTGCGAGTACTGACCCTATGAAAAAAGGTTTTTGGCTTGATGTCTTGCTTGCGACCATGCTGGTATTCTTCCTTATGTGGGGAATATTCAGGATCACGCAATTGAATCTGTTTAACGCATTTGATTCTATAGGCATTGCATTAGGCGACGTTGATCTCACCGATTATGTATTCTGGGGCCTGCGTGACGATCCGGTAGCCGATGACAATATCGTACTTGTAAACATTGGCAACCTTTCCCGACGTGAAATTGCTGAAGAATTGAGCATTATCAGCAAGTATGGTCCGCGCGTCATTGGCGTGGACAGTTTTTTTGACTGTCCGTATGGCCGCGACACGGTATCCTGCCCTCAATTAAAGGATGAGTTTGGCAATCAAATGCTCAGTTATGTGATCCGGGAAGCCGGCAATGTGGTGCTGGTCACCAAACTGGAGCAGACTGACTCATTGCGACTGATCAATACGGGGGAGGTTTTCGATTCGCTGGAGCAGTCTGATGCGGTATTCCGCGACGTTGCGGCAGGAGAGGGTTTTGCCAACCTTGATACAGACGCTGCCTTCCAGGACGATGTGAAGACCTGCAGATCGTTCAATCCGGAAATAACCACCGCGGACGGCAACAGGCGGCTTGCATTTGGTGTTGAGCTCGCTATGCGGTTTGATTCAACATTGGCGGCGCATTTTCTTGACCGCGGGAATTTTTCGGAATTAATCAACTACCGGGGGAATGTCTTTGATTTTTTCGAACAGAATAATCCTCACTACAGGAACGTATTCTACACCCTGGATGTGGGGGATGTCTTCAGTGAGAACTTTACTCCCGAAACGATCCGGGATAAAGTTGTAATACTGGGCTATATGGGCGCTGAACTTGGCGATCCGTCATGGTCTGACAAATTTTACACGCCACTGAACAACAAGCTGGCAGGCAAGGCAAACCCTGATATGTTTGGCGTTGTCGTCCACGCGAATATCGTTTCCATGATCCTCCATGAAGACTACATTAACAGTATGCCCGACTGGGGCGAGGTAATGATGGCCTTCGTTTTTTGCCTGCTCAATGTTGTGCTGTTTGCACGGATTATGAACCGGCTTCCGGATTGGTATGATGGGATAACAAAGCTGATCCAGGTTATTGAAATCTTTCTTCTCACGGTGTTGATGGTTTTTGTTTTTCGCTGGTTCAGTTTCAAAATGGACATGGGTATCACACTTGCGGCGATCGCGCTTGCCGGCGACACGCTGGAGGTCTATGAAGGCGCATTCAAAAACGCGTTCCTACGACTGAAAAGATGGTTTACCAGGAAGGGCAAGCGCGTATTAATGTTCTCAAAACGCTGATTTTTGCTAAATTTAACATCTTCGAACCTAACCCCAGCATCATGAAACCAAGAATCCTGGCCCTGATTCCGCTATGGTTGATGTTAGCCGCTCCCGTTTACAGCCAGCAATACACCTTCAGAGTGCTGGTTAACAAAGGCTCTAACGAGTACAAAACGGAAGGTGCTACCTGGCAGACCTTAAAGACCGGAACAAGCCTGAACTCCTCCGACGAATTGAAGCTCGCTGATAATGCGTACGTAGGACTGGTGCACGCCGATGGCAAGCCAATTGAACTCAAGAAAGCAGGCAGTTATAAGGTATCGGATCTCACCTCACTTGTTGACGGAGGGGCCACGGTCCTGCAGAAGTATGTGGATTTTGTTCTGAGCAGCAATTCGCCGGAAGCAAAGAAGAACCGGCTCAGCGCAACGGGAGCTGTACACCGCGCGGTGGAATCAACCGGTATCCGGTTAACGCTGCCTCCCAATCAAAACTCCGGCATATTTAACAGCGTTGCAGTAATCAACTGGGATGGGACAAAAGTAAAGGGCCCGTATGTAATAACATTCAGAAACATGTTTGACGATGTGCTCCATCGTGTTGAGACACCCGAGACTTCGATAACCCTGGATCTTGAAGATAAGCGGCTCGCGACAGAGAATGCCATCCTCATCGAAGTGAGCGCGAAGGACGACCCTCAGCTAATTTCCGAGCAACATCTCATCAAGAAGCTTGCGCCGGCTCAGCATGATGCCGTGAAGATGCAGCTGAATGCGATCCTCAGCGAAATGCGTGAGGAAACCGCGTTAAGCAAACTTATACTTGCTGGATTTTATGAAGAAAATGAATTGCTGATCGATGCGATCGCGTCCTATGAGGGTGCTATCAAACTGGCGCCGGATGTTCCCGAATTCAAGGATGCGTACGATGAATTTCTGTTGCGGAATGCGCTGGCGTATTAGGTGGATGGAGAGGTGCTCATTCGCTCATTCACTCATTCGCTGATTCACTCATTCACTCATTGATTCAGGGATACTCGCGCTATTCGGGTTTGGCCGGAAATTTTAATATTCTATTTTTGTGCAACCTAAAACAGATCGCCATGAGCGTATTGGTAAATAAAGATTCGCGGATAGCCGTGCAGGGCTTTACGGGTTCGGAGGGTACTTTCCATGCCGGTCAGATGATAGAATACGGTACCAATGTCGTGGGTGGTGTCACCCCCGGAAAGGGCGGATCGGAGCATCTTGGAAGGCCGGTCTTTAACACGCTGCAGGAAGCGGTTGAAAAAACGGGCGCCGATGTGTCCATTATTTTTGTTCCTCCTGCCTTTGCCGCCGATGCCATAATGGAGGCCGCCAGCTCTGGCATTAAGGTGATCGTCACCATCACAGAAGGAATTCCCGTCAAGGATATGATGATCGTCAAGAAGTATATCAACAGCCGGAAAGACGTTGTGCTTGTAGGACCGAATTGCCCTGGAGTAATCACGCCGGGAGAGGCCAAGGTGGGTATAATGCCTGGTTTCGTTTTCAAAAAAGGCCGGATAGGCATCGTATCCAAATCCGGAACGCTCACCTACGAGGCTGCTGATCAGATTGTGAAAGCCGGCCTGGGCATATCAACGGCTATCGGCATTGGCGGGGATCCGATAATCGG
>DATBVZ010000403.1:0-6948 GCA_036515095.1 Cyclobacteriaceae bacterium
AACGAATTCAATGAATACCCTGCCTGTGATGCCCGCCTCTTC
The DNA here is from genome assembly GCA_036515095.1 of Cyclobacteriaceae bacterium. Taxonomy (GTDB): domain Bacteria; phylum Bacteroidota; class Bacteroidia; order Cytophagales; family Cyclobacteriaceae; genus ZC4RG29. Next base: position 43 of record DATBVZ010000403.1, read on the forward strand.
TGCTTCCCTGGGATACTTCATACTCTCTGTTACGAACTGAAAGAATTTTTCCATGCCTTCCGCCGGATAGGCAGTTTCTTCTACCACGAGAAATATTTCTCCATCCTGCACGGTGCGGTCGGACAAGGCCTGCACTTGATCGGTGTATTCGAGTATTGCAAAAACCCTTGAATCATTCCCCGAGTCATTGGTTTCGTGGAGTATCATTGCGGCTTTTGTTTCGTGATAAACAGCCGCATTGTTGAAAGTACTTCCAGGCGACTGAAAAATTTCAACCGTGCTGGGTAGTCCGTATTCCTGACGAAGCTCCTTTAGCTTTTCCTGACCCTCCTGCTGAAGTTCCAGGATGATGTAATTGGCATCAGGATTTGCCTTGCTTAGGGTCGCGTACCGGTCCTGAACATGAGCAGGCACATCCAGCGCGGCTGAAGAATTCAGGGCAACGGTGTTTAGGTCATTCATTACCTGGTCCTGGCAGGCGATGAAGGCAAGAACTCCGGATATGGCGGGAACCAGAACGGCCACCTTCCATCGGCTGATCTTTCTTTTGATAGTTTTCATCATGTTGATTCTTTTAATGGTTAATGATTTGTTGAAATGGTTGGCAAGTGTAAATCCGGCCGATTGAAGAGAGATCCTTGCCAGTAAACTGCAGTACTCCTGGATGTCACCACCTTCTGAGGCCTTTTGATCGGCCTGGAATTCATGGGCATCCCTTAGTTTCTTTTTTATAGCAAGTGCTGTGGGATTAAACCAGAACACAATGCACAATAATTCAGCGATCACGATGTCCCACGTGTGCCGTTGCTGCACGTGAACCATCTCATGCCTGATAATTAGTTCCTTTTCATTTTCGGTCAGCGAAGAAGGGTTGCTGATAATAATGTGCCTGAAGATGGAGAAAGTTGTGACGGGTTCAGAGACGGCAAGTATCCTCGCGTTCTGAACTTCAGCGAACAACGGTGCTGTGCGGATGATCACGAGGAGCCTCCTGCTCCGGTAGAGAAAGCGGAGCATAAGCAATCCCGCCACCGTGAAATAGAGCGATATCACCAGGGACCATATGTTGATGCCGCCGGCCGCCGTGACTTCCCCCGATTCAGTACCGGTTCCTATCGTCACTTCCGGAAGGAGGTGAGCCGGTACGATAGCGCCAATGGCAGCAATGCTATCCAGTTTTCCCAGTTCCAGGAAGGGAACGACCAGGGAAAGGCCGATGGCGCTCAACAGAAACATCCTGTTGAAGGCGAAGTTGGTTTCATTGCCCAGGAGAAGCCGGTAGAGGAGGTAGAAGAAAACCAGGCAAATGTTTGCTTCGATGAAATAGTTGAGAATATTCATGATTTCTGCTCTTTTAATTCCCGGATCAGGCGCTCCAGATCGTGGATATCCATCTTGTGCTCCCTGGCAAAAAATGAAACCAGGTTTTGAAATGACCCGTCAAAATAACCTTTGATCAGGTTGTTCAGGTAAAACCGGGTGTACTTGTCGCGGCTTATAAGGGGGTAGTATTCGTGCGTCTTGCCATAGGCTTTGTGAGAGACAAACCCTTTGGTTTCAAGTATCCTTACGATCGTTGAAATGGTATTGTATGCGGGCCTCGGTCGGGGCATCCGTTCGATGATGTCCTTTACGAATGCTTTCTCCAGTTTCCATAAGACCTGCATCACCTGGTCTTCGGCTTTGGTGAGTTCTTTCATTGTGACTAAGTATTACGTTATAAAACTAAATATTTAGTTATAAACCTGCAAACCTTTGTTGCATTTTTTTTAGGGATGGGATTCAGGGTTGGGAATCGAGCCTGTTTTCAAGGAAGAGTACGGGCGTCTTGTGCCTCATCCATTCGTTGTATTGTTCCGGCCCGGCTCCGAGTCCCCGGAAATTGTTGGCGCCTAGAACAATGTCAAGATCACCATCGGCATCATAGTCGGCTACCTCCATAACCAGCCACCGCGCGAGGGTGGAATAGGATGCCTTGCGTGTTATGAAATGATAATCTCCCGTGTTTTCGAAGTATAAAAATCCGCGGTCAGGTGCCTTTTCAAAATCCGGGAAGAATGAGATGGCCGCAATATCAGCATCGCCGTCGTTATCGAAGTCGCGGGCCATGGCCATCGATGCGCCGGCCATAGGGTAGGACCATTTGCGGAAAAAATTATTTTCCCCGTCGTTCTCATATATCGTTACGCCATGATATGGCTTGACGATCATGGAGTAATCCGCGTTGTCTCCGTTGGTGACGAGGATGTCCGGATGACCATCTCCGTTCATATCCGCAACTTCAAAATAACTTGTGCCATCCACCGGAGAGAACCGGAGCAGTGTGCGGTCATCAAAAGTGAAGTCCCCGTTGTTTCTATAAAGAACGATGCGCTCATCACCCTGAGCAAACAGGGCCATGATATCCGGGCGCCCGTCATGGTCAAAATCACGTGTTATGGTTTTGCGGGCGCCGGGTGTAGTGGCCAATGTGTGTTCAATCCAGGCGCCATCCTTTGATTCGTACACGGAAAGGTTTCCCGTGTAATTTCCGAAGGCGCACACAACGTAATCATCAAGTCGGTCGCCGTTCAGATCGCGCTGCTCAAAGAAGACGGGTCTCTTAATGGAGTCGATGACGGTTAGGATTTTCGTATCATCCGTGATGCGCAGGACCTGCCCTTCGGGCCTGTCGTTGGGATCCATGATCCCCATCGCAGTCACGCTGAGGCCTTCATTGGTCCGGGTCATCCAGGACGGCGGGCTTTCCAACCTGACCGAATCGACCGGGCGGAGTGAAGCGCCGAAGGTAAAGAGTTTCATCAGCCGCGTGCCCGCATACAATTCTTTCCGGCCGGTATCATAGTGGAGCAGGGTTACATACGGTTCGAAAGAATTCCTCAGCGGATGCGGTCTGAAGGAAGTCAGCGTATCGGTGATGGGTGGATGTTCAACCGCCAGGGAGTCGGGAGCCCGGCTTAGGTAGTAGTCCGTTATCAACTCCCAGTCCTCTGCTGATGCCATCGGACGAGCGGGTAACGAAGCGAGCACATAATCAAGGTCGGCCGGGTTTATGGTGCCGACAATATCCGTGTCCGTAGATCCCATGTGGAAAGCCATCAGCGGAAGTACGGATTTTTCCCAGGTTGACCGGTCGAGCAGCTCAGGGTGAGGGAAAGCGTGGCAGTAACCGCAATACATGCGCGCGATTCTTTCTTCCTTGTGTTCGGGAGTCTCGCATGCGCTGTACAGGATCAGGGCGCCGGCAAATGCCAGGGTGCAGCGCTTGGCCAATGACCGGGGAGACATTCTAGTTCAGGTAGGTGAAGCAATAAGCAATGATATTGGCACCCATCTGTAAGGCGGCCCGTCGTTTTTCTTCCGGATCATTGTGAATGCGTGGATCCTCCCACCCGTTTCCAAGATCGGTTTCATACGTATAAAAAACCACCAGCCTTCCTTCATAGATCAGGCCCAGCCCCTGCGGTGGTTTGCCATCGTGTTCATGGATCTTGGGGAGGCCGTTCGGGAAATCAAATTTCTGATGGTAGATTGGGTGATCGAACGGAATCTGCACCAATTCCAGTTCGGGAAATACTTTTTTCAGTTCGAGGCGAATAAACTTATCCAGGCCATAGTTGTCGTCGATGTGCAAAAATCCGCCGCCGGTCAGGTATTTCCTGAGATTGGCTGCATCCGCCTCGGTGAATACGACATTCCCATGCCCGGTCATGTACACGTAGGGATACAGAAAAATGTCCCTGCTGCCTGCTTCCACGATGTCTTCTTCAGCCGCCAGTATGATCCCTAGTTCTTTACCGCAGAATTGGATGAGGTTAGGCAGCGCTGTTTTGTTGGCATACCAGTCGCCGCCCCCGTTGTATTTTAGCTTAGCCAACTTCAGCCTGTACTGGCCTTGCACAGCCGTGAGCGAGACAATTACAAGCAAGGCCGTCAAGAACCCCTTCATTGTGCACATTTCATCTGTATGAGCCATAAATCTATTCATATCCCGCAAAAGATTAAACTTCGTGGTTGCGGGAAAAACCTGCAAGGCAAAACAGGTCAAAACGACCTTTTTTACGCCCCGCATTAAACCTTTGGTTTTCGCGCAGCTCTAAGGAATGTTTGAAACGACAAAATAGTACATAATTGCACAGAAAACGGTTTCTTCATGAGAATGAGTCGTTCCGGGCATACCTAAAAAACCAATCTTTTTGACATGAAAACAAGCAAATTTATTTTTCGGGTCGTTTTTTCGGCTATTTCGCCGGCCTTCTTTTTTTCGTGCACCGGGGAGGAGGAGCGTGTATCCCCGGCGGACACTGCCGATGTGATTTCAGAGTCACTTGTAGACGCTTACTTTGAGGACACCGATGATATGACGCTGGCAGCGATAAGCAGCGACGGGAGTCCGGTAGGAGGACGGATAGCCTCGGATGACCGCTTTTGTGCAGCATTACTGTTCGACGGAACAAATCTTTCCGGATCTATTGTGCTCAATTTCGGTACGGCGTGTACGGATCTTCGGGGAAACACGCGGTCAGGCACAATTCTCCTGGACTATGCGGATGGCCCCGCGGCGACAACAGGATTTACGGTTGTCATGACCTTCGACGGCTATACGATCAATGGCGTAAGGCTTGAAGGCACACGCACAATCCGTCGGCTGGTTTCCGACTATAGCAATATTCTACGGCACGAAGTAACCCTTGAAAATGGAAGGGTAACCTGGCCGGATAACAGCACCTCAAGCAGGAATTCATCGTTTGTGCGGGAACTCAATCTCAATGACCTGACTGTAAAACTGGATGGTGAAGCAAGCGGTCAGAACAGAAGAGGGAAGTCGTATACCATGGCCATTGCAGAAACATTGCTTTACAAAGGCGACTGCGTCCTTTCGGACGGGATTTACATGGCTGTCCAGGGGGTCAAGCTATTTACTTCCGGCGGAAGGACACTCGCAATCGATTATGGCGACGGCGCCTGCGACAGGATGGTGACCGTGAAAATTGGCAATGCAGCAACTTCTTTAGCGGTTGGGGACTAGGTCAGGGTTCAGTTGGTTGCATTGCCTGAAGGCCGGCTTCAACGCCGGCCTTTAGTTTTGAGAATCCATCCGATCTTTTTTTCTTTGCATTCCAAAGCGAGGATATGAAGCAATACCTGGATCTGATGACGGATATTCTGGAAAACGGGAGCCCGAAGGGTGACCGAACGGGCACCGGAACCCGCTCTGTCTTCGGGCGGCAGTTGCGATTTGATCTGAGTAAGGGGTTTCCCCTCGTTACGACAAAGAAAGTTCACTTGCGATCCGTCATCGTGGAGTTGCTTTGGTTTCTCAGGGGGGACACCAATGTTGCATACCTTCACGAACACGGTGTCACTATCTGGGACGAGTGGGCTGACGATGGCGGCGAACTGGGTCCGGTTTACGGTCATCAATGGCGAAGCTGGCCTGCGCCCGACGGACGGGCGATTGATCAAATCGGGTTGGTGTTGGATCAGATAAAAAAGAATCCGGATTCCAGACGACACATTGTCACCGCCTGGAATCCGGCAGAAGTCGACAAGATGGCCCTGCCTCCGTGTCATGCGCTTTTTCAATTCTACGTAAGCGAAGGAAAGCTTTCGTGCCAGCTTTACCAGCGCAGTGCTGACTACTTCCTGGGTGTTCCATTCAATATCGCTTCATACGCCATGCTGACGCATATGGTGGCGCATCAATGTGACCTCGTTCCGGGGGAATTCATATGGACGGGCGGCGACGTCCATCTGTATGACAATCACCAGGAGCAGGCATTACTTCAGCTTTCCCGGAAACCTTATCCTCTGCCGGAGCTGCAGTTCCGGAGGAAGCCCGATTCGTTATTTGAATACCAGTATGATGATTTTGAGATCCGCGGTTATCAATCGTATCCTGCTATCAAAGCGCCTATTGCGATTTGATAGCGTACCTTTGATTTGGATTTCAGGGGATTTTGGTTCGCTCACACAACCATGCCGCCTTTTAAACCATCAATTCCTGTAACTATTACATCTTTTTGCGACATATACCGTATCACTGTTTAAAGTATGGCCGAAAAAAGCAGCGTTTTTGACATGATCGGCCCTGTAATGATCGGACCCTCAAGTTCTCATACGGCCGGTGTAGTAAGAATTGGCAGGACGGTCAACAGGCTTTTGGGCGCCAGACCAATAAAGGCGGAAGTCACGTTCTACAATTCGTTTGCCAGGACCTACGAGGGTCATGGCAGCGACCGGGCTATAGTTGCCGGACTCATGGATTTCAGGACGGATGATCTCCGGATCCGTGAAGCCCTGGAACTGGCGAAGGAAGCAGGCATGCAGGTTGACTTCCGGCGCGTTGGCAATGCTTCCACCATGCACCCGAATACGCTAAAACTGGTGGTCACCAGCCAGGATGGCAAATCGGTTGAGGTTATCGGAGAGAGTCTCGGCGGTGGTGTTATAAACATTGCCGAGGTTAACGGATTCAATGCCGGTTTTCGCGCAAGCCTCCATACACTGATTGTGACAGCAGAAGATATCAGAGGCAGTATTGCTTTCATTGCCAACGTATTGGCACATGATGACTGCAATATAGCTTCAATGTCAGTTTCGAGAAAAGGAAGGCATGATCTTGCCTGCCTGGTTATCGAAATGGATTCCGGAATAAGGCCCTTAACGCTCGATTACCTGAGGAGTTTGAAGTGGGTCAAAGAGATAGTTTACATCCCAGACATTGACTTATGAGCGTACAATGAAAACAGGACATTTACCCCTAATCGTACTTATTCTAATCGCGTCAGTCAGCCGGTCATCCGGACAGACAGACACCATACCCAACGGCGACATATGGACCCTGCGGCAATGTGTGGATTATGCGCTTGAGCAGAGTCTGATTGTCAAGCGCAGTGAACTTGA
>DATBVZ010000404.1:0-5321 GCA_036515095.1 Cyclobacteriaceae bacterium
GGTCATCCACCGGGGCTCTCAGGATGGCGGAGATATACCATGGCGAAACCTATGACGCACGGCGCGCGCAGCCTGGCTGGTCGGAACCCGGATTTAATGAAAGCGATTGGGAGGGGGTTCGTGAGATCGTGGGTTCCAAGGACGTATTGATCGCGACGGCAAATGAGCCCATCCGGAGGCAGGAAATCTTCAAGCCTGCTGCCATCTTCAAGACACCCAAAGGTGAGATGGTGATCGACTTCGGACAGAACCTTGTAGGATGGTTGCGGTTTAAGGTCAGGGGTCAGCCCGGGGATACAATTACAATACATCACGCGGAGGTGCTGGATAAAGAGGGGAATTTTTATACCGAAAACCTTCGCGATGCCCGGGCCACTATTACCTACATCCTGAACGGCGGAGATGAAGAGCGTTATGAGCCGCGGTTCACTTTCATGGGTTTCCGGTACGCAAGAATTGAAGGGTTTCCCTCAACATTTACAGGGGATGATATAGAAGCTGTTGTACTGTATTCGGATATGGAGGACACAGGCACTTTTGAATGCTCCAATCCACTTATCAACCAGCTGCAACATAACATCCAATGGGGGCAAAAGGGGAATTTTCTGGATGTGCCTACCGATTGCCCGCAACGCGACGAACGGCTGGGCTGGACCGGGGATGCACAGGTCTTCGCACGGACAGCAGCATTCAACATGAACGTTGCTGCATTCTTCCGCAAGTGGCTGAAGGATCTTGCGGCCGACCAGGCGGATGACGGGCGGGTACCTTTTGTGGTGCCGAACGTTCTGGGCGAAAATGCCGCCGCGTCTGCAGGCTGGGCGGATGCGGCCACGATCATACCGTGGAATATGTACCTGGCCTACGGGGATACGGCCATCCTGAACACACAGTATTCCAGCATGAAAGCCTGGGTGGACTTCATGGCCGGGGCCATGAACGATGAGCATCTCTGGAACACCGGATTTCATTTTGGCGACTGGCTGTTTTACCGGCCCTTTGACGACAATGACGGTCAATCGGCTGTGACTGACAAATACCTCATTGCTCAGTCCTTCTTCATCCAATCAGCCAAATTGCTGATCCGGACAGCAGAAATACTCGGAAAGGACCAGGATGTATCGAATTATACTTCGTTACTGAAAAAGATATCCGATGCCTATCTCAGGGAGTATGTAACCGGCTCGGGAAGGCTGGTCTCCGGCACACAGACTGCCTACGCGCTTGCATTGCAGTTTGACTTGTTGCCGGAGACGCAGCGGCAACAAACTGCAGAGCGGTTGGTGAAAAACATTGAACGTTATGGCAACCACCTGACCACCGGATTTTTGGGCACACCGTACCTGTGTCATGTGCTTACCCGCTACGGATTTACGGATGTCGCCTACAAACTCCTGTTGCAGGAAACCTATCCATCCTGGCTATACCCGGTCAAGATGGGTGCCACCACAATCTGGGAACGGTGGGATGGGATCAAACCCGATAGCACATTTCAAACGCCGGGAATGAATTCATTCAATCACTATTCCTACGGTGCAATCGGGGATTGGATGTACCGTACCATCACCGGAATTGATACGGATGTTGAAGCACCGGGGTACAAACATATCCTTATCGCACCGAAGCCGGGCGGTAATCTGTCGTATGCAAAGGCAGAATTGGTGACGGTGTATGGCCCAGTCAGGTCTTCCTGGACGATAGATGCGGGGGTAATGACAGTGATGGTCACTATACCTCCAAACACCCGGGCAACCGTTACCTTGCCAGAAGCTGCCGGCAAGACGGTTACGGAAGGAGAGACCCCGCTTAAGAACCTGAAAACGTCAGGCGATCCGCACCCTGTTCAGGAAGACATACGCCTGACCTTGGGGTCGGGCTCCTACCATTTCAGCTACCCATGGAAAGGCGCAGAAAATAAGTGATCTCTCCCACGCCGATCCGGGATGGGTATCAATGGGTTGAATCCGAAGCGGTGCCTATGCCGCAGGGACCGATCTCCCCTCCTCGCTGCTTTTAACCGCCAACTCCACTATCCGGATGACGGAGAGTGCCTGTTCGGCGGATACCTCGGGTGACTCACCTTGTCGCAGGACTCCGTAGATGTTGTCGTAGTAGCCAAGGTAGTTGCCTGCCAGGGTCTCAATTTGTCCTTCGTAATGAAGTTGACCAATCTGCGTATTGATCCTCCCCCACCATACTTTGTCCTCGCATCCCCATTGGAATGAACCCGGTAATCCCCCCTCTTTCAAAGCCTGTTCCTGGGGGTCGAGACCGTACTTGACAAACGTTCCATCCACACCGTAGGCAATATACCTGGGCCCTGGTTCACGGACGAGGTAGCTGGACTTAACAATGGCTGTATGTGTGGGGTACCTCATCCGGATATCATAGTAATCCGATGAAATTCCGCCCTTCCGCTGGATGCCGACATTGGCGGTTACCGTTTCAGGCATTCCAAAGAGTGCGAGGACCTGGTCGATCATGTGGGCGCCCAGGTTATAGAGTATTCCTGACCCAGGTCCGGAACCTTCCTTCCATGTGCTGTGATCAACCTGTGGCCGATACCGGTCATAGTGTGCTTCAAATTCTACCAGCTCACCCAGCACCCCGGATTGAAGCACCTTCCTTACCGTCATGAAATCGCCATCCCAACGGCGGTTTTGAAATACAGAGAGCACTCTTCGCCGGTCACGCGCCAGTTTTATGAGCGCTTCTCCATCCCTGCAGCTATTCACAAAGGGCTTTTCCACAATAGCGTGCTTGCCGGCCTCAAGCACTTTGGCTGTGAGTTCATAATGCGATTCGTGGGGTGTATTGATCACTACCAGTTCGATGGTATCATCATGAAGTATGTCTTCCAGTGCGCGTACAGAGGCGACTTCGGGGTATCGCAGACGCACCCGGTCCTTTGTTCGCTCCATGATCTTGCTGAGATTGAAACCCGGATGTGCCGTGATAAGGGGCGCATGAAAGATCTCACCAGACATGCCATACGCTAGTAGGGCCGTATTGATTACTTGCTGATCCATATAATTCCGATTGTAAATGAAAATAAGTTATGACCCTTGCGTGTTAGTGAAATATATTTCTTTAACTTTTGGAGTAATTCAAACTAATCCAAGCTATGGCAAAGAAAGTTAAGAAAGCTGCATCAAAAAAATCAAAGGCAAAGCCTAGGAAAGCAGCTAAGAGGGCCACTAAAAAGGCCGCCAAGAAAGCTGGCAAGAAGGTCGCAAAAAAGGCCGGCAGGAAAGTTGCCAGAAAGGCTGCTTCCAGGAAGACCGCCAAGAAAGTATCCAGGAAGGTTGCCCGGAAAGCAAGGCCTAAGGCTAAGCCTGCTCCTGCACCGGCCCCTGCACCGGTCAGTACACCCCAGCCACTATTTGGTTCCGAATCCTCTTCGGAAGGCTCGGGTTCGGGCATGTAATCAACAAAAAAGCGATGATGTGCTCATCGCTTTTTTTATTCCCAAAGTTGTACGACCTGCCAGGAATGTCCGGGTCAGTTCCCGCTGCTTCGTTTAGGAACGAGGGTTCAGCTTCATATTGCCCGGCAGGGAAGCTATTCGAATAATACGCTTCCGTATTTTCTGGGATTTTTGAGAACTTTTGAAATTCCGCGCGTAACTGCGTACATGGCTTCGTTATCGATGTGTACTTTAAGATTGATCCTGGACTCAAGCCGCGACTTTAACCCACGCAGCATGGCTCCACCACCGGTCACGTACAGCCCGGTTTCATAGATATCCGCGGCCAGTTCGGGCGGACAGGTTTCGAGTGTCTGGACGATGCTGTGCTCAATGGAAGTGATTGACTTATCCAGAATTGCCGCCACCTCGCGGTGATCTATCTTTCGGATCATTGGTATCCCCGTTATGAGGTCTTTGCCGCGGACACACATCGGCTCAGGTGCATTTTCCAGGTCGGGTATCACAGAACCAACCTGGATCTTTACCTGTTCCGCTGTCTTCATCCCGATCGCCATATTGTATGAGCGCCTGAAGTGATCTTGAATAGCGGTGTCAAATGAGTCTCCTGCAATCTTCAATGACTGGAAGGCAGCCACTCCTGACAGCGAGATCACCACGATCTCGGCAATGCCGCCACCGATATCCAGCACGAGCTTGCCTTCAGGCGACTGAATATCCAGACCCAAACCAAGGGCTGCGGCCAACGGTTCATAGATCAGGTAATGATGACGGGCGTTGAATTGCTCCATGGCATCGCGCAGGGCCCGCCTTTCTACTTCAGTGGTGTAATATGGAACGCCCGTGACAATATTGTCAAAACCACCGAACCAGGAAACCGAACAGACCCGATGCACCAGTTCCTGGATCAACCTGGACGCCGAATGATAATCTGCGATCACCCCACCCCGAAGCGGTTTCACCGTCTTCAGATCCTCATGTGTCTTTTCGAACATCTCGTAGGCCTTGGAACCTACGGCTTTTACGGAATTATTTGCCGCATTGAACACGATACAAGACGGTTGGGAGAGCAATACCTTGTCCTCGTCCCCAACCATTGTATTCGTATTTCCCAAATCTACGGCCAGACTCTTGCTGCGACCAAAACTAATGTTTATCATATCCCTTCTGCTGGAAACCTCGTTGCCAAATATCAATACTTTAATTCGACCGATGCGTTTTAAAATCGCACATTTATTACACGAATTTTATTCTAACCATTATCTCAACTATCTCAGCGTAAGCCATGCACTCCGGAAAAAAATCCCTCAGCAGACCGACTGACCGGCCCCTGCACAAAACATAAACAGCAGGACGAAAAAACCGGGATTAAACGGAGCTGAAAGTTAACAAGATTCCAATGAACGACCTAGGGGGTGCGCCCCGTCGAAAGCTGCCAGAACCCCGTACTGTCACCGGGTATCTATGGCTTGAGCCCTGCCACCTCCGGTTCCACCACCGTTCCCCACTTCCCCAATCACCTTAAACTGGCTGCTTTGCTTCGGATTGTAGCCGACCTTACATTGTTCCGTTATTCGGGCGGGTACCTTCCGGTTCATGGGATTGACCTGTTCCTGCAGGCAGCTTTTCCCGCCCCGGGTGCCCTGATTCACAACCAAAACGGGGCTCCCCGTAATTAAATTTCATTCGACGGGCGGTATCATCTAATTTGCAGGCCATCAGAAGTCCTAATTACTAACCGAAACCAAATTGTAGCTATTTATGAACAATCGCAGACTTGTCCCCATTATTGTGCTCAGTGTTGTCGCACTCTTCGTTCTCATCAGTTTGTCTTCCAGCATCATCTATACCATCGGTCCCACCGAACGGGCGGTTGTCTTTTACAAGTTTGGCA
>DATBVZ010000405.1:0-13454 GCA_036515095.1 Cyclobacteriaceae bacterium
ACTGACTGCACCTTATCGTTTAGGCAGCTGCCTGGCTGGCTTCGTTCCCCCCTTGAGGGGGGCCAAGGGGGGTGTGAGTCGTTGTGATCAATGCCTCAGCTATGAATATACACCAAACTGGTTGGGCAAGACATTATAGTGCTCTTCGTTGTACACATGGCGTTCGGGCTTACACCCCCCAAACCCCCCTCAATGGGGGGATGTGCGGGCGCGGGAGTGGGTGTGTTGGGATTCATGCTTGATTCAGTGATAAGCATCGAAGGCTGGACACTGCATTATACAGCATAATTTCATGGTTTAAGTTAAACGCATAGAATGGACTCACGAAACAACTTCCCTGGCTTAACTTAACGACATGGAATAAGCAGTAGGAAGTAAGGCAAAGCCGCCTTGATGTCATCGTGATGCCAGGTAGCTTGGGGTAGTCTTGTAGTTTTCTCTCAATCCATTCACTCATTGATTTCCCGGCTGAATCCATGGTACTCGTTGCGTCCCAGTTTTTGCATGAGAAATCCGGAAAAAGCCAGTGCCAGGAAGGAAGCAAAAATCCCTACGAGCATACCTACCAGGATATCGCCGGGATAATGAACGCCAAGGTAGATGCGCGAGTACGTCATTAGCGAAGCCCAGATGAACAGCAGCCACATCCATTTATAGCGGGAGCGAAGGATGGTCCAGCAGAAGAACGCCGCTCCAAACGTGTTTGCTGCGTGACTGCTTGCAAATCCGTAGAGGCCTCCCTTGTATCCGTCCACCAGATGAATTATTCCGATCAGGGCGGGATCCTGCGATGGTCGAAGCCTGGCGAAGTAGGGTTTCATAAGCTGGCTGGTGACCTGGTCGGCGATGAGAATGGTAATGGCGGCACCCAGCAGGAGGATCCAGCTATCCTTCCGGTAGGATCGTATCACGAGGTAGATCAGGAAAAGATAAAGCGGTATCCATGCGTCGGTGCGGGTCACCCACATCATTACTGTGTCCATCCAGGAGGAATGGAAGCTGTTCAGCCGGATCAGGCACTCCCTGTCCAATTCAAGCAGGCGTTCCATCATTCAGTATTGTATCTGTACTTTTCTCATTTTCAACTTGAATCCAGGACCGGGCTTCCTCAAAATTAGTAAATGGGTGCATTTTACGGCCGAGTTCAATCGCACACCTTTTAATTGCATCGATGTATTCCTTTACGTGATCGTCCTGCTTTTGACCGTGGATAACAATTAGTGTCGTCAGCCCGTTCTCTGCTGCAACCGGCATGATCTCCCTGAACATCCATTCCTGATCCTCCTTCGCCACCGGGCCCTGTTGAGACAGGTCCGAAATCCAATTTGGGGTACCGTATGCGTTCAGGAATTCAAGGCATTTCACAAAGGTATCCCTGTACTGGAGTCCCGACACGGGGCCTCTCCAGATCACACCCATACTGTTGATCCACGCATCGTAAAATATGAGTGCGTGTTCTTTGCTGTACAGAACCTGCCGGTTCAGGTTCGCAGGTTTTCTTAAGTAGACGGTAAACCTTGTGAATTTGTTCACTTCACTTTCGACATCCACGAAGCCGCCCAGTGACTCAGCCTGAAGTTTAACCAAATAGAGACCTAACCCTCTGCCGTCGTTGTGCAGGTGGAATCGCCGGTAAAGATGAAAAAGACTGTCCTTGTGTTTTTTCAGGTCGATCCCAAGCCCGTTATCGGCAACCGAGATAATATAGTAATTGTTGTTTTCGGAAATGCCGATCCGGATAACAGATTGCCGTTCATCCGACCTGTATTTGATGCTGTTGCTGATGAGGTTGTGCAGTATATTATGAACAAAGGGCCTGACAGAGAATACCACTGCGCAATCAAGGGCGGTTTCCAGCCGGATATTATGCTCCGCCAACCGGTCCTTGAACAGGTACATCACCTGATCCAGTTCCTCGCTGATGGCTATTCGCTGCCGGACATTGAATACATCATGCCGGATATCCGTGATCTTTCTGAGGTCATCCATTATGCTGTCAAGCTGATGGGCAGACTCCCGGATGTACGTCACAATTTCCCGGTTTGAATCCCGGGCATTATCCATGTCGAAAAGGCTAACAAGTCCCAACAGGCTTGCCACCGGTCCCCGCAGGTTATGCGATACGGTGAAGGAAAATTGCCGGAGTTCGTTGTTGGATTTGATCAGCTCAGCGTTTGTCTGGGTTAGCTCTTTATTCATGTTCACCATCTCATCCGCAAGATTCCTGTTCTCCCGGAAGAGGAGTTCCTTTTGGCGTTCAATGACCTGATAGGCTTCCGATAACTTTTGCTGATTGGAAGCAAGGATCTCGCTTTGCTGCATGATCTGTTCCTTCTGCGTCTCATTCCTGGCGCTTCGTTGCTCAAGATCCCGAATCAACTCCCGGTTTTTTTCTTCCGACGATTCCGATTCTTTCTTAACAGAAAGTATGGAGGTGATCAGGAGCGCCAGCGTGAAAATAACGATGACGTTGGTGAAGTAGTACGTGCTGTCCACCTGTCCCGTTTGATAATACCCTGCTCCCGAAAGGTTATGCAAAGGATCGTACAAGGCCACAGCCAGAAAGTGAAAGCCTATCGCAGTGTACAACATTTTTGATTCACTGAGTCTGAACAGAATACACGGAATGATTCCCGAAGCCACCATGATAAACCGGAATTCATAGTATTCCGAATCCTGGACCGGTACTACCGTAAATTTGCTGATGATCGATACGAAAAGGCAGGACAACGGCAGAAGGACGCATAACCACAGGCGGCCTAATCCTGCCAGGCCAAAGAAATTAAAGAGAATGGTACCGAGCGCAGCATGGCCTACGACCAGAATTGCTGTTGTAATCAAGTTCCAGGGATACAGCGCAGCATAGCTTGCGAACAAAAGCAGGCTTAACAGAAATACGATCACACTCACCCGATTGGCAAGCGTGACATTTCTTTCTTGTCCGATTGTACCGGCATGCGACACTCCGATTTTGGTAATCGTAGCCCAGTCAATCATTGGGACGATAGGGTTGGCTCCAAACGAATGAGCAAATTTAACATTAATGTTCAGAGTAACGAAAATTGAAGTCGACAGGCATATTGAATTAGCCGGTAAAATGTCGTATATAGTAAATGTAAAAATCTAAGTATCTGGCTTTTATGCAGAAATTCGATCTCATTGTGATCGGTGCCGGCCCCTCCGGCTACGCGGCTGCTATGCGGGCACTCGACTTCAGAAAGAAAACCCTTATCATTGAAAAAAGTACGGTAGGCGGTGCCGGCGTCAGCAACGGTGCTCTTTCTTCCAAGACATGGTGGGAACTTGCCAGGGAGACGGCTTCATTCCGTAAGAACCTGAAGCGTTTTAATATCAAAGTGCCCAGCATAAACTACAAGGAAATCCAGGATGAAGTAAGACGGGCTGTCAAAGAACGAAGGTCCATGTTGGAGGAGCACATGCTGCTCATGCAGTCGGCGCCCGGCTACAACGACCTCCTGACATTTAAGCCCGGAACAGCCAGACTCCTCAATCAAAATGAAATTGAAATCGTCGGCGGTCATGTAAAGGAGTCGGTTTGGGGTGACTATATCATTCTGGCTACGGGCAGTCGCCCGCGGCAATTGCCCGGAATAACGGTCGATGAAAAGATCGTGATGACAAGCGACGGTATTGAGCATATGGATGAGTTTCCGGAGAGCATGGTAATTGTCGGCGCCGGTGTCATTGGCTGTGAGTATGCCACCATTTTTGCAGGATTCGGAAAGACAAAGGTCCACCTCATCGACAAGGGCGACAGGATACTTCCTTTTGAGGACGATGATGTCGTTACGGTGATCGAGCGGAACATGGAGAACAACGGCGTTCTCATCCATCGCAACTCAAGGCTGATCCGGTTGGAAGTGAAACACGGCAGGGTAGAGTACGAACTGGAGTATGACGATGGAAGCAAAGCTACATTCAACGTGGCAAAAGCATTGGTTGCGGTCGGAAGAATTCCCAATTACGAGGATCTGTGGGATGATAGGGTGAATATTACCATAGGCAAGCGCGGAATCGAAGACAACGATACGCAAACCAACGTGTCCAATATCTTTGCGGTAGGGGATATAACGGCCGACATTTCGCTCGTGAACGTGGGAGAACTTGAAGGACGGTACGCCGTTGAGCGCATTTTTGGAAGTCCGGACCGCAGGCTGGTCTATGAAAATATCAGCACGATCATGTTTCTGAATCCCGAGGTTGCGGGAGTGGGACTAAATGAAACGCAAGCCCGCGAGAAAAGTATCGACTATAAAGTGGTAACGCTCGACTACAGTTGTATTCCGAGGGCAATCGCCAAACGAAATACGCAGGGATTCATCAAATTGCTGGTGACCAACGATGAAATCATGAAGATCCTCGGCATGAAGGTTGTTGGTAATCATGCGAGCAGTGCCATACAGGCAGTAGCGCTGCTGATCTCAATGAACAAGGGTATTGAAGAACTGGCGGAGTGCGTCCATCCCCACCCCTCCATAACCGAAGGTATTCAGGAGTGCGTGAGAATGTTGCTGGGTAAGTCCCTCTTTAAACCGTATGCGCTCAAAGGCAGGCTTTCCTGCCGCACCAGTACCGCAGGAGTCTATGAAGACATCGTGTTTTAATGTGTTTAAGTGTTTATGTGTTTACGTGTTTATGTTGGGGTTCCCTAACATAAACACATAAGAACGTACGCACATAAACACATTTTATTGGGTCATCTACTTCACTTAATGAGTGTCATTATTCAATCTTCAATTCTTTCCTTACCGTGCCGTCTCTTCAGCACGCCGATCACCTCATCGAAGGTAAAACCCTTGGCTGCCAGCAGCACAAGATAATGGTACATCAGATCAGCCGCTTCATTAAGAAAAAGTTCAGTATTGTCATCCTTGGATTCGATAACCAGCTCAACCGCTTCTTCCCCGACTTTCTGTGCAATTTTGTTGATGCCCGCGCTGAACAGTCTGCTCGTATAGGAGCCCTCAGCCGGCTGCCGCTTTCGCTGTTGTATTACCGCCTCCAGGCTGTGCAGGGAAAACAGGTCGTTGGGTTCGTTAAAACAGGTGTCGGCGCCGGTATGACATACAGGTCCTGAGGGAATAGCTTTAACAAGAAGCGTATCGCTGTCGCAGTCCGGAAGTATCTCAACGCACGTAAGAAAATTTTCCGAAGTTTCACCCTTTGTCCAGAGGCGCTGCTTGCTGCGGCTGTAAAAGGTTACCCGATTTTCCGATCGTGTCTTGTCAAAGGCCTCCCGGTTCATATAGCCCAGCATCAGCACACGCTGCGTTCGGGCATCCTGAACGATACAGGGAACAAGTCCGTCGGTCTTATTGAAATCGATGTTCAATTCCATTGCCATGTTTTAGGTGTATTTTTTAAAACTAAATTCTTACCGGTATGCCGCGCTCTGCCAGGTGTTGCTTCAGGTCGCCGATTGGTATCTCGCCGAAATGGAAAATGCTCGCTGCAAGCGCGGCATCTGCTTTTCCCAGAATGAAGGTTTCGACAAAATGCTCCATTTCGCCCGCCCCTCCGGAGGCAATGACCGGTATGGTCAGCATCTCGTGTAATTTCAGCAAGGCATCATTGGCAAAACCATGCTTCGTTCCGTCGTGGTCCATGCTGGTGAACAGGATCTCACCGGCACCGCGTTCCTGCCCTTCCTTTGCCCAGGAGAAAAGCCGCTTGTCAGTCGGTCGCTTCCCGCCGTGGGTATGGACGGTCCATAGATTTCCGATCTTCCTGGCGTCTACGGCCAGCACGATACACTGGGAGCCAAAAGCCCGGACGAGGTCATCGATGAGGCCGGGGTTCCGCACTGCCGATGAGTTCACGCTTACCTTGTCCGCTCCCGACTCAAGCAATGGGGCCACGTCTGCCACCGAAGAAATGCCGCCTCCTACCGTAAACGGAATGTTAATGTGGCGGGCAATGTCCTTTACCAGGTGAGCAAATGTCTTTCTTTCCTCATCCGTTGCTGAAATATCCAGAAATACCAGCTCGTCGGCACCCTGCAGGGCATAGCGCGCCCCCAGCTCCACGGGATCGCCGGCATCGCGGATGTTTATGAAATTTATTCCCTTGACTGTCCGGCCATCTTTTATGTCAAGACATGGTATGATCCTTTTTGTAAGCATTGTTTTTGTTCAACTGTGTTCACGTTTCATTGCATGGTCCGCCGGTCATCGAAGCCTTGAAGCTCCTCCAGCGAAATCCTTCCCTCATAAATGGCCTTTCCGACAATGACGGCATAGATTTTTATCGACGCCAGTCTTTCCAGGTCCTCCATCGACCCCACACCGCCACTGGCAGTGAGTTTTATTTGCCGGAAGCGCGATAACAATTGTTGGTAAAGAGTTACTGACGGGCCACCTAATGTGCCATCCGTGGAAATATCCGTGCAGGTGACGTATCGTATACCCTCATCGGCGTAAGCCGCAACAAAATCAAAAACAGTAAGTGACGATTCTTCCTGCCATCCGCTGATTGCAATCCGTTGGTCCCTGACATCGGCACTCAATATGATCCTGTCTCCATAGCTCCTTATCCACCGGTAAACGGTTTCCGGATCCTTCACGGAAATGCTTCCCAGGTTGACCTGGTTTACACCCAGGTCAACCAGCCGGTCAATTTCGGCTTCCGTTTTTATTCCCCCGCCCACATCCACGATAAGTTTCGTTTTGGCACAAATGGAATCGATCACACTCCAGTTCACTACATGGCCCGTTCTGGCGCCGTCAAGGTCCACAAGGTGCAGGTGGGTGAGACCTGCCTGTTCGAATTCTATAGCCACTTCGAGCGGATCTTCGCGATAGACTTTCTGACGCGCGTAGTCACCCTGGGTGAGGCGGACGCATTTCCCGTTAATGATGTCAATCGCAGGTATGATACGCATAATTGCAGAGTCCCCTATTTTAATTAGCTGCACGCATAAAGCTCTTCAGTACACCAACCCCGGCCGCTGCCGACTTTTCCGGATGAAATTGAACGGCGTAGAAGTTATCCTTTTGCATGGCAGCGCTGAACGGCACCGTATATTCAGTGATCGCTGAAGAGCCGGCATTGACCGGAACATAATAACTATGAACAAAGTACACATAACTGTTATCCAGTGCCGGATCCAGCCAGCTGTCAGTAGCCACCTGCAACGTATTCCATCCCATGTGGGGCACTTTTTTGTCTGCCTGGGGTATGAACTGCTTTACGGTTTGCGCGAAAACTCCCATGCAGGCTGTATCGTACTCTTCTGATCGTTTGCAAAGCAATTGCATGCCCAGGCAAATCCCCAGCACCGGCTGCCGAAGGTCTTTAATGAGGATATCCAGCTTTCTTTCCTTCAGGTAGTTCATGGTGGTCCTGGCCTCACCCACACCGGGGAAGATAACCCGGTCGGCCTTCCTGATCGTTTCAGGATCATCGGTGATCGCATAGGCAATACCGAGGCGCTCCAGGGCAAACGAGACGGACTGGATGTTGCCGGCGTTATATTTGATGATGGCAAGCCTCATGTCGGGATTTTGTTTTATTTGTCAGAGTACGCCTTTTGTGGAAGGCAGCTCAGTGCTTCCGGTTTCACGCCGGATCGCCATCTTGACCGCTTTGGCAAAGGCCTTGAATATCGCTTCGATCTTGTGATGCTCGTTGGTACCTTCTGCTTTGATGTTCAGGTTACATTTCGAGGCATCGGCAAAGGACTTAAAGAAATGGAAAAACATTTCCGTAGGCACCTCACCGACCTTCTCGCGTGTAAATGAGGCATCCCAAACCAGCCAGGGTCTGCCACCGAAATCGATCGCCACCTGCGACAGGCAATCGTCCATAGGAAGACAGAATCCATACCGTTCAATGCCTCGTTTGCTGCCCAGCGATCTGGAAAAAGCTTCACCCAGCGCGAGGGCAGTATCTTCGATAGTGTGATGCTCGTCAATGTGCAAATCACCGTTTACCCTGATATCAAGATCAATGCGTCCGTGGCGGGAAAGCTGATCCAGCATATGATCGAAAAAACCGAGCCCCGTGCGAATAGTCGATTTTCCTGTGCCGTCGAGATTGACCGTTATGTCAATGTCGGTCTCGCTGGTGGTCCTCCGTACCTTCGCCATTCTCGGCGGCATAGCAACATGCTCGTAAATTTTTTCCCAGGAAGTCGTTACAAGGCAACACCACGTGTCGAGTTGTTGCTCGCGGACCTTGTCCCTCAGGCTTCCGTCGTTGAGCAGAATTCCCTTCGCGCCAAGGTTCCTGGCCAGTTCCAGGTCGGTTGTCCGGTCTCCGATAACGAATGAATTTTCCAGGTCATACGCACCGGAGAAATAACGGCTTAGCAGGCCGGTGCCGGGCTTGCGCGTCGGCTTGTTTTCTTCCGGCAGGGAACGATCGATGTATACTTCATGAAAGCGGATCCCTTCTGCAGCAAGGGTGTTGATCATGCGTTCGTGGGCCGGCCAGAACGTCTCTTCCGGGAAACGCTCACTACCCAGCCCATCCTGGTTTGTTACCATTACCAGTTCGTACGCACCTTCGCGTGCAATCCTGCCCAACCCCGTAAATACACCGGGATAATACTCGAGTTTGTCGAAACTGTCTATTTGCTCATCCTCGGGTTCAACGATGAGTGTACCGTCCCGATCTATAAATAAGACGCGCTTCATAGGCCAATCATGTCGTTAGTTGTTTGTTCGTTGCACCTGATCCCAGGCCCTTCAGTTGCAGGATCAGGGTTTCATTTTCTTTCGGCGTTCCTACGGTTATTCGGAGACAATCTTCGCACAAGACCACCCTCGACCGGTCCCGTACGATGGTCCCCATCTCCATGAGCAGCCTGTAGGTCCCGGATGCATCATCTACCCGCACCAGCACAAAATTGGCATCCGAAGGGTACACATGCCTGACCATCTCCAAATCATTCAATGCGGCGACCAGTTTTGCACGCTCGTTCAGGATCTCGTTTACCCACCGGTCTTTCTGCGATTCGTTAGCCAGGGCTTTCAGCACCAGTTCCTGGGTCTGGCAATTGATGTTGTAGGGATATTTGATCTTGTTCAGGACGCTCACGATCATTTCCCGGGCAAAGCACATGCCCAGGCGCAGGCCGGCGAGTCCCCACGCTTTCGAAAATGTCTGAAGCACTACCAGATTTGGATACGAATTCAACTGCGTCGTGTAACTCTCACTTCCCGAAAAGTCAATGTAGGCCTCATCGACTACTACCAGTCCGTCGAAGTCTTCCACAATGGACAACACAGTTTCACGGCTAAGAAGATTGGCTGAAGGATTATTTGGGCTGCATAAGAATATGATCCTCGTGGACCTGTCGGTGGCCGACCGTATCGCCGGCAGGTCAAGATCGTACGAACTGGAAAGCAGAACGCGTTGTACCTGGACGGCATTGATATCCGCGCAGACCGAATACATTCCGTAGGTAGGTTCCGGAACGAGTATGGCGTCGCGATTGGGTTCGCAAAACGCCCGGATGAGAAGGTCAATGGCCTCATCACTGCCGTTGCCAAGAAATATCCGGGGGGACGGAACCCCCTTACTTGCTGAGATCCTTTCCTTTAATGCAAGTTGTAGCGGATCCGGGTACCGGTTATAAGCCGTTGGATAAGGATTCTCATTGGCATCCAGGAATATTTCAGCGCGACCGCGAAATTCGTCCCTGGCCGATGAGTAGGGCTTGAGGTTACGGATGTTTGGCCTCACCAATTCACTGATGTTCCGTGTTGTTTTCACTCAATTTGTTTTTAGGTATTCAAGTCGCCTGCGTACGGCCATTTTATGCCCTTCAAGCAACTCTGCTTCTGCCATTTTTTCCACAACGGGACCGAGTAGCTTCAGCCCGTCCGCGCTGATCTCCTGAAATGTGATATACTTCAGAAAACTTTCCAGGGAGACGCCTGCATAGGCTCTTGCGTAGCCGTTCGTGGGCAGGGTATGGTTCGTTCCCGATGCGTAGTCGCCTGCGGATTCCGGTGAGAAGCCACCCAGAAACACCGACCCGGCGTTAACTACCTTTTCCGCAAGTATTCCGGCATTTTTTGTATTGATGATAAGGTGTTCGGGGGCATAGGCATTCACAAAGTCCATCGCCCGTTCCTCGGATGAGAATGTAACGATGCGGCTGTTGGCCAGCGCCTTTTCAGCAATGGCCATTCTCGGCAGCTGCCGGAGTTGTGCGCTGATTTCCCGTTGTACCCGCACGATGTCAACCTTCTCATTGACAACGAGCACCACCTGGCTGTCTTCTCCGTGCTCGGCCTGCGACAGCAGATCGGCTGCAATGAATGAAGGCTCTGCAAATTCATCAGCAATCACCAGCAATTCCGAGGGACCGGCCGGCATATCAATGGCAACCCCTTCTTCGCTTACTATCTGTTTTGCCCTGGTGACGAACTGATTTCCAGGACCAAAGATCTTGTATACCCGGGGTACGGTAGCGGTTCCGAAGGCCATAGCCGCGATGGCCTGCGCACCACCGATCCGGAAGACCCGGTCTATCCCCACCAGTTGGGCCGCGAACAGGATAGCGGGGTTCACGTATCCCATCTTGTCTGGCGGTGTACAAAGAATCACCTCGCCGCAGCCGGCGAGTTTTGCGGGAATGCCCAGCATCAGAACTGTGGAGAACAAGGGCGCCGAACCCCCGGGAATATAGATACCAACCTTCTCGACCGGCACTGCTTTTCGCCAACACTTTACTCCCTGCATGGTTTCCACAATGGTCCGTTCGCGCTTTTGCGCATCGTGAAATTTCTCAATGTTCGCAGCAGCTACCTCTATGGAGGATTTAAGATCATCAGAAAGCCTGGATGCTGCTGACATTATCTCCTCCGGGGACACACGCAGTTCGTCAACCTTCGCCTTATCAAATGCAAGGGTAAGGCTTTTCAGGGCCTCGTCGCCGGACTCCTTTACACGGGCAAGAATGTCCCTGACGGAAGCATCAAGCGCGGCCACGGATAAGTTAGGACGGTCGCACAGTTGCTTCCAGGATTTTTGCGGCGGGTTGTTAAATGCGTTCATCGTATAGTGATCAGACGATCATTTTTTCAATAGGAATTACCAGGATGCCCTGTGCGCCGAAATCCCGAAGCTGGTCAATTCTTTCCCAGAAATCATTCTCATCAACTACGGAATGAAGCGAACTCCAGCCTTCGCGGCTTAGTGGCATGACGGTAGGACTTTTCATTCCCGGAATGATGCTCGTAATTTTTTCTATGGCCTCGTTGGGACAATTGAGCAATATATACTTACTGTTCTTTGCCTTTTTTACCGCTTCTATCCTGAACAGCAGTTTATTCAGGATGTCTCTTTTTCCTGCCGACAGATGCGGATTGGCTACCAGTACCGCTTCCGATTCCATTACTACCTGAACTTCGCGGAGGCCATTGCTCAGCAGCGTGCTGCCGCTGCTAACCAGGTCGCACACAGCTTCCGCCAACCCGATACCCGGAGCGATCTCTACGGAGCCGCTGATCTCATGGATGCCCGCCTTGATGTTGTTCGAAGTCAGAAAATCCGCAACGACATTAGGGTAGGAGGTGGCAATGTTCTTACCGTTAAGCCAGGTAAGTCCGTCGTACTGTTCTCCACGCGGCACCGCCAGGGACAGTCTGCACCTTGCAAAATCAAGGCGTTTGATTACCTCGATGTTCTTCTTCTTTTCCACAACCACATTCTCGCCTACGATGCCGGCGTCCGCAACACTGTCTTCTACGTATTGCGGAATATCATCATCACGAAGGAAGAGCACCTCCGCCGGAAAATTAAGCGCCGGCGCTTTGAGCTGGTCCTTTCCGTTGCTGAATGAAAGTCCGCTTTCCCGGAGCAGTTCGAGGGAGCCTTGCTGCAGGCGCCCTGATTTCTGGATGGCGATCCGGAGTATGGTATTGGTGTTCATAGTTGTTATTAAGGATAGATGATCGGCCAATAAAAAAGGCCTGCCACTACGTGACAAGCCTTTTATTCAATATTATCGTTTACATTAAACCATAGCTTAGTCACGCATCGTGGTGAGACCATGATGATGGTGATGTAAGCTGATGTTGGCGGTGCTTTTCATTGAATTCGCAGTGCGAAGTAATGGATTGAAAACCAAAATTCAAAATATTAGGAAACCTTTCTGTAGCAATAGTAATAAATTTGGGGCTGTAAACAGGCAAACATCCCTGAAATCATAGCCTACGGGCATTTCATTTATGGACAAGCGTGTTGGCGATCCGTACAGAATTAGGCGGTCTGAACATCTGGTAAGCCGGCGGGGTTTTGCATTCCGGTACCCGCCTGGAGCGTTGGTCCTGCTTCTTGTCAGCTGGTCGTTCCTGACGTGTTCCGAAAGCAGGGAGGTAAAGGTTCAACGTTTCCTGATGAGGGGGAACGACATGGTAACGACGAGGAACTTCGAGGAGGCGGAAAGGTTCTTCCGCGAAGCGTTGCGCCTTGACAGTTGTTTTGCTGACGCGTGGAATAACCTGGGCACATTGCAGTTCAATCGCGAAGATTATACCGAAGCCCGGGAAAGCTATTCGCGTGCCATTGAGTGCGCGCCTGAATTTGTGGATGCTTACCTCAATCGCGCAAATGTTAACTACGTGTTGGATGAGTCATACAGTGCCCTGGAGGATATCGAAACAGTCGCGCGCAGAAAACCCGACACGGTAATTATATACCATATGCAGGGACTGATCTTCACCAAAATGCGCGAATACCAGAAGGCAGCCGTTGCCTTTGAGCGGGTACTATCCCGGAACCCGGATGACGCCGATGCGTTGGTAAATCTGGGAACCCTCTTGTACTACCAGGACAAGCTGGATACTGCTGAAGCGGTACTGCAACAAGCCATTGCCCTCGACCCCGGTGAGCCCAACAGTTACAATGCACTTTGCCTGATCAACGTGGAGCGTGAACAGTACACAGAGGCAATGGAGTGGATACAGAAAGCGCTTGAAGTAAGCCCTGATGATCCCTTCTTCCTGAACAACCGGGGATTTATTTACCTGATGACGGGCAGACTTTCTGAAGGACTCAGTGACATAAATGAAAGCCTCGTAAACGATCCGGGTAACGCCTGGGCGTACAGGAACAAGGGCATCTATTATTACCTGACCGGGAATTGGAACCATGCGATCAGGCTTCTGGAGCAGGCTGTGGCCATGGATCCTCACGCCCGGGATGCCTATTATTACCTGGGGATGTCATACAGTCAGGCCGGTAATACGAAAAAAGCAGGTGAGGTGCTGGAGAAGGCGAACCGGAGACCATGAATGATCCATTCTTGTCACTCGACGGCTTGTCCGGCTTTCTGAAGGAGCGACTCAGATGGCCTTTGCCAGGGGCGGAAGCGCACCGCGTGATGTTCCCGGCTATGCCCGGCAGCCTGAGGCCGGCATACGCGCCCGACGGTCCGGTCAAAGAGGGAAGTGTATTGGTACTGCTTTATGAGGAGTCGG
>DATBVZ010000406.1:0-4608 GCA_036515095.1 Cyclobacteriaceae bacterium
AAACGATTTCACATCTTCGGGGAAGTTTACGTAAGGCGAGTAGATGGTTCCTGCAGGGACATCCTTTCCCTGATGTTTGGTGGGATTCTTTAACACGTAATCATCCCCACCGATGAAGTCCGAATAGGACGTCCAGTAGCCGTTGATATCAAGCAACAAATCCGAAGAGATGATCCCTTTGTACCCGATCTCAAAAGACCGCAGGCTTTCGGGGCCGACATAATTCACATAAGCATCCTCCAGAATGTTAGGATCTGCGCCGGACGGAGTGCCGTCATCGTCGAGGAAACCACCTGCAGCTATAAAATTTCTGTACGACTCAATTGTGTAAGCTCCTCCTTCGTGCAATCCGTAGCGTTCCGCATTGGATTTTGCACTGCCCAGCAGGGTGTTTGTTCCTGCGGGAAAATAAATGAACTGAGCTTGCGTGTCGGGATTGCGAAACCCGGTCTGGAAGGAGGCGCGCAGGTTATGCGTTTCATTGAAGGTGTAGACCGCCGATATACGGGGTGTTAACTGCGATTCAAAGTTTTCATTTTTGTCATAACGCAACGAGGCGGTCAGCTTGAGGGCTTCGGCAAGGGTTTTGGAAAATTGTCCGAAAAAACCAAATTCACTGATGTTGATTCGCTCGAAGTCCGTTCCGTTAACCGGATCTTCATTGAAGATGGTCCCGTCCGAGAACAAGCTGTATTGCCGGAAGTTGCCTCCGACAAGAATATCCAGCCATTCGATCTTGTCTGCGAAATTGTAGTTGAATTCAGCATGGAACAACCTCGAATTGTCAATGAACTTTGCGCCTTCCGGATTTCGTTGGAAGTAGTCTTTTCTTACGGAGTCTGCCAGGCTTTTGAATTGCGCAGAGTTTTCGGCCGGCCTTCCCTGGTCGGCCTGCGCCCTGGCAACGCTGTGCGCGGCTGCCTTGTCGCCGGCTGGTGCGCCGGGTATGTATCCCTGCATGGCCAGTACGTAGGTCTGGGCATACGTAGGTGCCCATTCGGCCGCTGTTGGACTGATCCGCTCATTGATGTAGGCGCCCAGGGCACCCATGTTGTAGGAGTCTGCGGCATCGGTAGCCGTCATATAAGTCCGTACAAAAAAATCATCGGATTTCAATTCAAGTTTATGAAACTGTTGGGTGAAATTCCGTAGCGCATACTTTTGAGAGCCCTGATACACCGAGCTTCCTCCACCATAGCGGTAGTTGTATAACAGTTCAAGGTCGTCCGTTAGCCGGTAATGAAGGGCTACATCGCCTTTGATGCTTCTTGCGTCATAATTATCCACGATGTCACCTTCTTTCCAGCCGGTCCGTCGTACATCAAGTGTTCCAAAGGGTCCGCCGATAGGAATAAGTATCTGTGTTTCGTCACCGTAGAGGTTCACGCCATCAAAG
Organism: Cyclobacteriaceae bacterium; assembly: GCA_036515095.1. Lineage (GTDB taxonomy): Bacteria > Bacteroidota > Bacteroidia > Cytophagales > Cyclobacteriaceae > ZC4RG29. Next base: position 1,397 of record DATBVZ010000406.1, read on the forward strand.
TTTGGCTGGCCCGTAAGGTCGGCTTCATATTCCGGACGGTTGATGTCGTGGGTATGATCATTGCCATGCCAATCTTCTGCGTCGAGAATCCCAAAATTCACCTTGAAGGCAAACTTATTGCTAAATGATTTGGCGTACCTGACGTTGAAATTATACATGGGGAAGGATTCACCCTGGGCGTCCGATCTGGTCAGACCGCCCTTGAATTGTACGCTAAGCCCCGGGTAGTCGAAAGGGCTTTTGCTCGTCATGATAAGAACGCCATTGAAGGCGTTGGGCCCATACAACGCAGACGCTGTTCCCGGCAGCAGTTCCATGCTCTCGGCATCCAGTTCGCCGATACCTACAATGTTACCGGTCGGGAAATTCAGCAATGGCGCAGAGGTGTCCATCCAGTCTACCAATTGCACAAACCTCACGTTTGCGATCGTGGCAAACCCCCGGGTATTCACCTGTGGAAAATTCAGGCTGCTGGAAGTGAACTGCACACCCTTAACATTTGCCAGGGCATCGTAGAATTCGAGGGCAGGCGTTTGTTGAATGCCCAGCAGGTCGACTTTCTCTACCGTCACCGGTGAAGACAAAATGCTTTCTTCGTACCTCGATGCTGAAACAACAACCTCTCTTCCCAGGATGGTCTGATCGCTAAGGGCAACGTTCAATCCGGAAGTATTGGCGTCGGTGATCTCAATCTCCCGGGTCTGATAGCCGATATATGAAATGGCAATCGTAAACGGTGGAGAGTCAGTCACACTAAGGGCGAATTCACCGTTGAAGTTGGAGGTAGTACCGACCATCTTTCCAACTACGGAAATGTTAGCCTGGGGCAGGGGTTCGCCGGCTTCGTCAGTGACCTTGCCGGAAATGGTAGTCTGGGCAAATGCCCCGGTGATGCTGATCAGTAAAATACCAAGCAGCATACTCGTGTACATGCTCCTCCTCATACGGGTTTGTTTAAGTTTGACTTAAGGGCCACCGGTGGAAATCTTCTTAGGCCAAGATCGCTAAAAAAAGTCAAACGGAGCAATTAAAACGTTTGCGAAAAGAAGAAAGCGGGAATTCCATTTTCGCAATTACTGCAAATCGGGTGACCGGATTCAGGCAGAAAGGGACGATCCGCTTAGTTGGGTTTGGCTTCATTACGAATGTGCGCAACCAGTTTATCGCACAGCGCATTCATTTCTCCCGACATGACCTCGTCACCCGTAGCCTGAAGGATGCTTTGCGCCAGTCCGCCTACACAATCGACATAAAATCGTTTCATTTCGTCAACCGGCATATCCTTCGTCCACAAGTCAATTCGCAACGTACTTTTCTGCTGCTGATCCCACAAGGCTATGCTGATGGATTTGGTCTCCGATAGCGTCTGATCGGGTTTGTCTGTTGCTTCCCAGCTGATCTTTTCAGGAACGTTATTCCGATCAAGAGAAACAGTGAATTTGATCTCGGTTGTTCTCATCCTGCAAACTAAGTACAATCCGGATATCTCCAAAGCGGACCGGCATTTCAACGTCCTGCTTCACAAACGATCCCGGTTCAATCGTTCACCAAGCCGGACAAAAAATTCCATGGATCCGGGATTACGCAACGCGCCGGTGCTGACTACATGCCGGGGATCCTGTCCTGCCAATACTTTCTTAACCGGAGTTTCCGTTTTCTTTCCGCTTATTGTATAGGGGATATCCGGTACAGCAATGATCTCATCCGGAACATGCCGCGGACTGTACGCGTTGCGCAATGTAGAACGGATCCTTGACCGTACCTCATCCGTCAATGCGATCCCCTCTTTCATTATAACAAAAAGGGGCATCCAGAATTCTCCTCCCGGACGTTCCAAACATACCACCAGGCTATCCTGCACTTCAGTGACGGTGTCGATGGCGCGGTATATTTCGCTGGTGCCTATCCGCACGCCACCACGATTGAGGGTTGCGTCGGAGCGGCCGTAAATGACAATTCCGTCGTGGATGGTTATTTTTATCCAGTCACCGTGTCGCCAGACACCGGGATAGACTTCAAAATAGCTTTCGCGATACCGCACAAAACCGGGATCGTTCCAAAAGAAGACGGGCATGGAGGGCATGGGTGAAGTAATTACCATTTCACCCAATTGATCAACCAGGTCATTACCGTTCTCATCAAATGCCTTCAGGTTACAGCCCAATGCCCGGCATTGAATCTCGCCGGTGAAAACCGGCAGGGTAGGATTGCCGCCGACAAATGCGCTGCACACATCCGTGCCGCCACTCATGGATGCCAGCCAGAGATCCTGTTTCACGTGCCTGTATACCCACTCAAAGCCCTCCGGCGGAAGCGTGCTGCCTGTGGAACTCAGTGATCGGAGGGTACTCAGATCATACAACGCGCCGGGATTAATACCCGATTTCATGCAGGCAAGTATGAATCCCGCGCTGGTTCCGAAATGGGCTATCCCTGCATCCATAACGAATTGCCACAGCACTTTCAGATCCGGGTAGTTGGGACTGCCGTCGTACAATACCAGCGTGCCGCCGGCCAGCAGACTCCCCTGGATATAATTCCACATCATCCATCCGGTAGTGGTATACCAAAAACAGCGATCGCCGGGTTTGAAGTCGTTGTGAAAGGTTCCGTATTTCAGTTGTTCGAGCAGGATTCCTCCATGGCAATGCGTAATTGCTTTCGGTAATCCCGTCGTACCCGAAGAATAGAGAATCCAGATAGGATGACCAAACGGTACACGGTCGAAGGCCAGTGGTCCATTCGTTGCTCCCAGCGCTTCCTGCCAGGATACCACCTTGCCATGTCCCCACAGTCTACCTTTTCCTTTCGGATGGGCTACTACGATAACCTTTTCCAGGGAAGGGATGGCATCTATGATTTCGCGGATTACATCCGATTTGTCGTGGAACCTGCCGCCGTAGGTGTAGCCATCAACAGCCACCAGCACCTTTGGTTCGATCTGGGCGAATCGGTCAACCACAGATGCCGCACCGAAATCGGGGGAACATCCCGACCAGACTGCTCCCAGCGCATTTGCGGCGAGAAAAGCCACCGTGGCCTCGGGTGCGCAAGGAAGATAGGCACTCACCCTGTCTCCGCGTTCTATCCCTGCTTCTTTAAGAAAGTTCCGGACAGCGGCCACCTCGTTCGTCAGCGTTGCCCAACTAACCTCCCGCAACGGGTCGTCTTCTGATTGAAATACAATGGCAGGGCTGTTGGGGCTGGCCTTT
>DATBVZ010000407.1:0-2909 GCA_036515095.1 Cyclobacteriaceae bacterium
GGCACTGGGGACTCGATTCATATTTAACCTCTTTCGGGCATCCGATCGCGCTGCTGTCGAAGGTGATGTTGATGTTATCGATACAGACCGCTCGCGGAAAATGGCCACGTACAAGGGGAATGAACCGGTGCGTGTTACTTCGCCCGCCAATAAGACCGGTGGAATCTCTTTTATGTGCGAGGTCTTCGGGTACCGAAAGGTGCAGCATGACCTCGACTACAACGATCCGGCGGGAGAGGGGATCCGGCGAGACGCTGAAGGGAACGTTGTTGTTCCATTCGAGTTGGTGCGTCTTCAGCGCGGAGACATTGCAGTGATGTATAATGTTTACTTCTTCAAGGATGCAGGGGTGATGCGGCCTGAATCGCGTTACGAAGTAACAAGCCTTCTCGAAATGCTGCATGAGAATCCCAACTACAAGATAAAACTTCATGGCCACACGAATGGCGGCGCTCCAGGCAAAATAATTTCAATGGGAAAGGAGAGGAATTTCTTTTCACTTACCGCCACCCAGGAAGGCTTTGGGTCAGCCAAAAAACTTTCGCAGGAGCGGGCCGAAGTAATCCGGGAATACTTGCTGAACGAAGGCATTGACCCGGCCCGCATGCAGATAAAGGCCTGGGGAGGCAAGCGGCCCATTCATGAGAAGAACAGTCCCCGCGCAGAAGAAAACGTGCGTGTGGAAGTGGAGATCCTGGAAGATTGACGCTCGTTGCGAAACATTGCGCCTCCTTTTACCTCAGGGGGGCGCGGCGACGCAGAGGACCGTTCATCGGAAAGTACCCTCTCCCCCTCACCCCTTCGCCATCGCCTTCAATATATCATGCTGCGTAATAATGTGAACCTTCTCCGATTCATCCCGGACAAGAACGGCTTTATTATCCTTATTGACGAGAGAGGATAAGACATCGAGTGTGCTGTCAGGAGCAACGAAGATCATGGGTTTGTCCATGATCTCGCTTACCATCTTGTCCTGGAGCCGCGGGTCTGCTATTATTTTTTCCAACAATCCCGCCGAACTGATACTGCCTACAAAATGACCATTATCCGTAACGGGAATCTGGTCGATTCCTTCACGGTTAAGGATCATGATGGCTTCGCTTACCTTTGCATCTTTGGAAACCGTGAACAGCGAATCACGGTCATCCCTGCCGGCGATGATGTCCTTTGCAGTATCGAAGGTTCTGGTCTCCAGGAAGCCATGGTCCTTCATCCACTGGTCATTGTATACTTTTGCCAGGTAGCGTGTTCCGTGATCCGGCAGCAGCACGACCATCACATCATTCACGGTCAGGTATTCACGTGCATATTCCAGGGCGCCATGGATTGCCGAGCCGCTTGACCAGCCGACAAAAAGACCTTCTTCGCGGGCAAGTTTCCGTGTCATAATGGCGCCGTCCTTATCGGTAACCTTGATAAATGTATCGATTATGTCAAAGTCCACGTTCTTCGGAAGAATATCCTCTCCGAAACCTTCCGTGAGATAGGGATAGATCTCATTCTCGTCAAAAATTCCGGTTTCTTTGTACTTCTTGAATACCGATCCGTACGTGTCGATGCCCACAGCCACAATGGCCGGATTCTGCTCTTTGAGGTAGCGGGCGGTACCGCACATCGACCCCCCCGTACCCACTGTGGCTACATAGTGGGTGATGCGTTGTTCCGACTGGCGCCATATCTCCGGACCGGTGGTCTCGTAGTGTGCCCTTGTGTTGGACAAATTATCGTATTGGTTGGGATAGAAGGAATTGGGAATCTCCTTGTTCAGTTTCCGTGCAACCGAATAATATGACCGCGGATCTTCGGGATCGACATTGGTAGGACAGACGATCACTTCAGCCCCAACGGCTCTCAGGATGTTTATTTTCTCCTGCGACTGCTTATCTGCCATCGTAAAGATACACTTGTACCCTTTGGCAGATGCAGCAAGAGCGAGGCCCATACCGGTGTTCCCGGATGTTCCCTCAATAATGGTTCCGCCAGGCTTCAGAATTCCGGCCTGTTCGGCGTCTTCCACCATTTTCAGCGCCATACGATCTTTTGTGGAGTTACCCGGATTGAAGTATTCAATCTTGGCCAGAATCGTACCTTTGATCCCCTTGTTCACCCTGTGCAATTTCACGAGTGGCGTATTGCCGATGGTTTCGATAATGGAATTATAGATCATGATGGGGAGCAAAGTTAACAAAATCGGTATTCGATTAACGCATAATAGCCGGATGTTGGTTCCGGTTGGGCAGGATTGAATTAACCTGCAGCTCCTGCCAGAAGATAGAGCACGGCCATGCGGATGGCCACTCCATTTTCTACCTGATCCAGGATGATGGAGTGCTGCGAGTCGGCAACGTCACTGCTTAATTCAACGCCACGGTTGATCGGGCCCGGATGCATGATCACGATCTGCTTTTTGAGTCCGTCGAGCAGCCGTTTGTTTATGCCGTAGTAAATCGAGTATTCGCGCAGCGAGGGGAAGTACTTTATCTGCTGCCGCTCAAGCTGGATTCGCAGTATGTTGGCGACGTCGCACCATTGAAGCGCTTTCCGGACATCCAGTTCGACGGCGACGCCGAGGTCGCCGATGAATTTCGGCAGCAACGTTGGAGGCCCGCACACCATAACGTCAGCGCCCAGTTTTTTCAGGGCAAAGATATTCGACAACGCAACCCGCGAATGCAAAATATCCCCGATTATGGCTACTTTTTTGCCGGATACGCCACCCAGTTTTTCATGAATTGAAAAGGTGTCCAACAGGGCCTGGGTGGGGTGTTCGTGCGTACCATCGCCGGCGTTGATAATATTGGCGCGGATGTGCCGGGAAAGAAAATGCGGGGCGCCCGGGCTGGCATGCCGCATAACGACCATATCGACTTTCATGGCCAGGATATTGTTTACGGTGTCCAGCAGCGTTT
>DATBVZ010000408.1:0-9042 GCA_036515095.1 Cyclobacteriaceae bacterium
TCAAGGAAGCTCATCCACAGCAGTCCTGTTGTTGTAAAAAATTCCGCTTCCCGAATCCAGCGTTTCCACCAGAATTTTATCAATGAATCAATAGCCCGCTTCCTGAAGTCAGGGCGGTACGAAGTCGTGATTACCTGGTTATCCCACAAATCCCGGAAGTCAGTAATGTACGGCAGTCCAAACCTTTTCTTCATTTCATACGCCAGCTTCATCTGAAAGTGCGGGCTGAAGATCACCAGGAGGGCATCGAATCGTTCCGCGGGCACGTAATTCAGGAGAAACTTTCTGAATGTGCGGTAACTTGCTTCAAGCTCGGGTTCAAAATCTCCCCGCACATAATTAGCCAGGTTCGTAATTTTGCCGGTCCGGATCCGGTGATTTTTCTTTCTGGGCAGGCGTATGGTAACGCAGTTATCGGATTTTTCAATGACGACCTCTTCGTCGTCATGGAATTTCCAGTTTCCCATAGCATCGGGTTCCCATCGATGCGTCACCAGGGTAGGAAAAATCCCGAACGCGGCCAGGTGATCACAATAGCCCTTGGCGCGGTACGCAGATACCACATCCATCGGCAGAGCATGATAAGACAGAATGAGTAGTCTTTTCAAAGCTGCGATTCAATAAGGTGTCGCTCCGTATACAAATAGTGTCTTTGAGTCAGCTTCTTCGGCACCAACAAATACATGGATGACATGGGTGAATAATAAAAATCGGGAACCTCTATCAGTCCCTGGCTGGTAATGGAATAAAAAGAATAGCCGTACTCGTTAAGGAGGGCCGCAATTTCCAAGGTATGCCCTGAATGAATGTCAGCATCCAGCATGGGGTTGAGCTTCCGTTTGATCACGTCATTGAATATCTCGCAAAACACAATAGGTCTGTCCTTCAAAAGGATTTTCGTCATGCCTTTCAATACGTACAGCTCGTAAAGCTCCACATCAATCTTCACAAGGTCAATTTTCCTCCCGGAATCCCCAAAAAACGAATCCAGGGAAACGGACCGAACCGTCATGCTGGTGTGTTCAAAATCATTGAATGAACGGGTGTGGCTGCCATAAACGGAGGACACGTCGGAAATACGGCTTTCAGCGGGAAGATACAACTGTACCTCACCGTCTCCCGAACCAGTGGCATACGGCAGAATTTTTATCCGGTCTTGCGCTTTATTCAAACCGAGGTTGACTTTAAGGCGGTCAACGTTATTGGGATTAGGCTCAAAGGCATATACCTCAGCACGATCATTCGCCTTAATTGCCAGTAGGGAATACAATCCGATGTTTGCGCCCACGTCGACTATAACACCGGACGTGCGACTAAAGAAAGTAAACCAGGGAAGAACACTGCTTTCCCAATTTTTCTGATAGTATAATTTTGATGTGAGTCCATCGTCTGCGCGCGCATACAATTTTACACTCAGATCTTCCGACTTAAATTCAATTGTGCCCGATACGGGCCAATACGTAATGGCCCGGTCCAGAAACCGTCGCGACTTCATGAGCAATCGCCTCACCAGTGCATTGAGGGTCTTATTCCTGCGAAGAAGGCGAACGATTTTTTTCATCCGCGGTTGTCAGAGTGATTTGATCTTCAATTTATTCTTGATCCGATGACGCAACCGGGCAATGAATGAAGCCAACTTTATTTCCTCACGGGTGGCAAGAAGTCCCTGCATCAGATCGGGTTTGAATTTTCCAATGGTTCCTCTGCATATGAAGAGATTACCGATGGGTACTATATCCCGGATATCGATATTCCTGAAGTACCGTTTCTTCAATTGACGTGGCGAGGTAAACCACCGCACATGACTTGGCGCATCGAAGTTAGGGACGCTAAAAATGATCTCCGTTCCCGGCGGGATGTTCTCCAGCACCTGCAGATCCTGCTCAATATGCTCCAGTACTTCCAAACATATAACAACCGCAAAATTTTTCCGGTACAGTCCCTTATCCAAAGCATTGCCCCAATAAAAGTTCATATTGACTCTCTTTCTGGCCATATTGATGGCCTCATGAGCAAAGTCGAAGCCCTCGTAATTCGTGAAGCCTTCATCGCGCAGGTACTCCGCCAATTGCCCGGTGCCGCATCCGATCTCCAGAATGGAATCGGGTTTTATCCTTTTCAGAAACCGGATTACCTGGGTCCAGGCCACATAGTACGGTGAATCCTTATAGTGGACCTGGAAATGCCTGTTTTCCAAAAAGTGGCTGTCGTAATAGGAGGCCGGAAATTCCTTGCCCATAATTCAATCGACGTTATTTAGTATCCGTTCAATCCGATCCAGTTGCTTATCGTACGTATTCTCAAGCGCCCATTCCTTGCGCAACTGCTGCTTCTCCGGATCATTCCAAAATTCCAAACCTTGCAGCGCCTGGCGGAATTTGTCCGGAAAATGCGCGTTGCCGTTGCTCATAAGCAGCAGATTCCGATCTTCCAGTTCCTTGTATTCGGCCGTAAAAGTAGCTACAATCATTTTGCCGGAGCCCAAATATTCCATCATCTTGTGTGAGTTTGTTAGCTGATCCGGGTATTCGGCTGACCGGTAGCAGAGGATCAATATATCCATTTGGGCATAAAATGTTACGATCTGCGCCGACGGTATTCTTCCCAGCAAGAATGCATTGGATTGCCCGTTCAGCCATTTCGCATAGGAGGCGGATGCGGTAAACGGTCCCGCGAAGTAAAAGCCAATATCCGTATGCCCGGGAATAAGGTGTTGAAGGATTTTCCAGTCAATATATTTCAGATCCAGATTTCCGGCATATCCTACCCGGAGAGCAACATCTTTTGCCGGTAGCTGAACACGGTTTGGGGAAACCGATTGAGCGTAACCGTGATTAATGAAATGACTTTGTGAACAATAGTTCCTTTGCTTTTTCACTATCGCCCTACTTACGCCCAGGCATACATCGGCAGTTTTGGCCGCGGCGGCGAACTGAAAGTCCTGGTTAAGATCAACCATGTGGGAAATGGTGAGTATCCCTTGCGGGAGTGCCGAGAAATCGAAGAATACCGAGTTGTCAAAGGACCATACTATTTCAAAGCGTGTATCGCATATCCGTTGCAATTCGTCAAACCGCCTCCGGGTGAAATACCGTCGCAAAAGACGCGGGTAATATCGCAGACCCTTCGGGAATCCACCATACGTAACCGATAGAACATTTTTGAACGCTGTTGTTTGAACCGTACCGGATTTTTGTGGCGGATTAAGAAAGTAGACATGGTTGCCTCTTTGAGCCAGGCTTATCGCGTAATGATGCTTTGAAACAAAGATATGATCCCATGGTTCGGGAGAAATGATCAGGATGCTCCTGCCCGTCAGTTTCATTCTGAAAGCCGATTATAGATCCTTCTCATTTCCTCCATGTTGTGACTTCTTTCGATGGTCAGTCTGAGATCATCGGGTATCCCGGGCTTCGCTGTTGTATTCTCTAGTGCCCAGGTCATTTTTTGCGCCAGCTCCTTTGAATCCCAAGCTTCCAGCTTAGTGGCCAGGGAGAAAATCTCCTCGTCATAGTCTAATGGTCCAAGGATCAATCTGGAACCGCAAAGCAATGCTTCCATGCCTGAAACGGGGCTGCCATCCGACACCGGTGTCATCACCACAAGGCTCGCCCGCTTGTACAGTTCAAAAATCGCCTCCTGACGCTGTCGCTCAATAAACTCAAACACAACACCTGACTGCTGCTGCATCAGGTTCTCAATCCGTTTCTGGTACGGATTATCTCCATGATTCTTTCCGACAAACACCATCTTGTAGCGTTGCCTGACAGACGGCGACAGTAAAGCAATCGCAGCCAGGCAGAATTCATGATTGTAGATCGGTTTGATATATCTTGGAAAAAGAACAAATGGCCGGTCGTCAGCAAGCGGAAAATGGTTTGACGTATCGCAGACTAATCGTTTCGTATCAACGCCGGTACGGACAACAGACAAACGGCCCTCCCTTCCTGAGAACCGGGTAATCGATGCAATCTGAGCTTGTGAAGTGGCGGTAATCCAATCGGCATTTTGAAAAGCCCTTTTGTATAAGTACGCAACCAATCTGTTTAGTGGGTCCTTTCTCCGGACAGCGCTCGGAATGGTTTTTAATACATCGGTACCTCGTGTGCTGATGATAATGGGCACGGAAAAAAAGCTTCTGAACAAGCACCACAACGCGTTGGGTTCAGCGTAAAGGATATGAACAACGCTTATTTTGTTTCTCCGGATTATTCTTTTGATCAGGAAAGCTTCATAGAACGTCCTGTAGCAGCGAACGATTGAAAAATCATGTATGGGTGAGAGAATATGAAAATTTCCAGGGGCCTGCCGGTCATCCGCGGAGGCCTTGTGATAGGCCTGGTAATGGTGTAATCTGGGCAGGAGAAGACACCGATCGGAATTCTCATTGGCGAAAAAGGATATCCACTTGATATCGTGTATTGAATTCGGATCGGCCAAAAATAGAATTTTCCTCACGATTGGGTCTCCACGTTATGCAAATCACACCAGTACTGCAATACCGACAAAGATAAGGCGACCGAAACCAGATCCGGCACGGGTTCCTCTTTCTCAAATTGCTTCAGCAGCCAGCGATGCTTCGACCCCATCATGGTGTCCGCCACACCACCTTTTCGTTGCAACAAATCACAGATGAAGGGCCGGACATCACCCTTCAGGAGCCAACGCTTCGTTTTTGACTGCAACCCTGTCTTATTTCTATAGATGAACGATTTGTCGGTATACTTCTCGAGGATCCGCTTAAGCGGAGCTTTTATGACATCATTTTCCGACTTCTCTTTCCATGTATATTCTCCCTGATCTTCCAGTATGGTCCTGAACATAAACGGGTAATACACCTGGTGGGGTAACAGCATGTCATGCGTCTTGACCGTAGTCTGCTTACCGGCATAGAGCATTAGTTTGAGAATAGTGTACACAGGCCAATATTCGGATCTGTTGTCCGGATGCAGAAAATCCAAATACCCATAATATCTTTTTTTCAAACTCACCGTAAGGGATTTCGCATCATTGAACAACGTATTGGTGAAGGGTCCGCCGTACCACTGCAAGTCCTGGAGGAATTCATCGTTCAGGAATGAATCCCTGGGTCTTGTCCGATTGGATTTCATTCCTCCTGCCAGCATCCGGGAATAGATCCACTCTTTGAGGCAGGACAGCCACTCCGGTTGGAAATCCCCTGTCTTCAACTTCCTGTTGTAATTGCGCACGCCATAGCAACTATCGGCCAGTGTGCCTTCGATCATTACGTGCTCAGCACCTGCGCCGCCGGCATTGAGAAATTGTTTCTGAAACTGATACCCGGAGAATGCCGATCCGTTATCGTATACGGGATGGATCAGGCGTTCAATACTTTTCGCAAAATCGTAATGCATGGAATCACCCGTGATCGTAATTGGAATAAATTCCGCTTTCGTGTTTTGGATCGATCGTTTCGCATAGGCGAGCTCTTCAGGTGCTTCGTCAAAATGAAAGAACACAGCAGGATAGGGCTTGTCGGTTATCTCGTCGTACAGGAAATTCAGAAGACTGGAATCAACGCCGCCGCTGACAAGCAGACTGGGATTCTTTGGTGAAATGAATTGCAATATTTCCTTTAACCGCCTCACGGTTATGCCAGTGTTCCCCCCCGTCATGGGATAGCGCACCTGAAAATAGGGTGCAAGGTCGGACTCGGGAATAACGCCCTTTTCGATATACGCCGTTACGTTCTCTATGTCACCTTTTAAGTAACGCCCTCCGGGTATGCAGTAAATATCTTCTATGACGGTGAGGTACTCCGGAGCTTCGCCAAATTTGATTATTCCATATGCAATCTCCCTTCGCAATTTCCTTCGCGAGTAGGGTAATAGCTTTCTCAGGTCATAACTAAGATAAAGTGATCCTTCACGAATCAAGAAATACAAACGGGATCGTGATATCCTGGCCGAAAAGCCAACGAATGAGAGGCTGCCGTCGACCTTGCCGATGGAGACACCTGTCACTTCATTTTGAAGGCTCCTCAAATCACGTTCAGAAAAAAAATTGCATGATGCACTTCCATCCGACAATGACAGGTTTAAAACCGGATCCTGAGTGAAATAATTAAAGTAGTCCTGACCTTCGGTTACCCTGCCGTACTTCTCCCTGTTTTCGAAAAATACAGACAATTCGGTTGTCTGAAAAAGCGGACGGGTGTGCGAATAACTCCTATTGGATGTGGTTATCTCGATTAGCACCAAATAGCAATTTAACTATTGAAATCCTTAAACAATACTGGAAGACCCGCCAATTGATCAGGTTTAGCGGATTAGACCGAATTGCCTGCCAGGAAACTCGTATGGCGTTCCTGTACAGACTGTTGTACATGTAGATGCCGGCATAATCGCGGTACACGAGCGCCGGGTCCGACCGGTATGGCTGGCGCAGCTTCTCAAAAAATGCATCAACCAGTTCCGGCCTGCCAATCATTAAATCATCTTGTCCGCGTTCCCGCCTTTGTTTGGCCAGATGAGTCACGACGTCTTTCGTCACCAGCCGGTCAATACTAACGCTCTTGGACGAAGCTTGGTCGTGCTGCCTGTAGTAATACAGCACCTGCGGAAGTGAGTATCCCTCAAATTTTTCAGCAATCAGAAGCGACAAATCATAATCCAGGTAAGGGAGGCCGTCAAAATACGTTCTGAACTTTCCGCCGACTGACTCCAATGCCGGCCTGCGAACCATCATAATCGCGCCTCCGACCACATTGCGATCGCCCATTGCCTTACGAACCTCAGAATACGTCAGGGGTTTATGGCTGATGCGGAGTACGGTATCCTGCTCGTCAATGTAGGCAACCTGCGATGCGAGAATGCCCAGCGCAGGATTTTTTTCGAATTGACCCACCATCAGCCGCAACCGTTCAGGATGTGAAAAGTCATCCGCGTCCTGAAAAGTAATCAGTTCTCCGGAAGCGATGTCAAGGAGCGTATTCCTGGTTCTTAATTCACCATGATTTGTATCGTTGGACAGTACAATAATCCGTGGTTCCTTCGCCGCAAATTCGTTGATAAGGGAAAACGTATTGTCGACGGAGCAATCATCACAAATCAACAATTCCCAGTTCTCATACGTCTGGTTCACAATCGACCCGATAGCCTTCCTTATGTATCTGTCGGCATTATAGGCTGGCATCAAAACAGAAACTAGCGGTCCCGTCATTTGATTCTCAACTTCCTTCGGATTGCTGAATATAGAAAGTAAAAGTCACTATACGTTTTCCTGTTCCATGCGATAAGCCATCCCCTTTCCCTGCTCCTGTGAATCAGATGCGTTCTGAACGAGTTTCTTTCAAAAAGCGCTTTCAGGTCATCGCCCCGGTATTGGTCCATTGCAAGGTCTTCATGGTACAGGACTATCGCCAGGCCGATCTTCCTGATGACTGCCTCGGGGGTGTTCAGCAAAATATTGAATTCTGCGCCTTCGCAATTGAATTTGATCAGGTCAATGAACTGAATTCCGTTTTTCACAACGAATTCTTCAAACGATAAGGCCCGAACCTCTTCGTAGGAGCCGGAAAATTCTTTCGTGACGCTGTGTCCCCAATTCCCCGAAACCGTATTATGAAACAATCTTATTAGAGCGCTCTTGTCATATAATGCGTTGTGGAACGCCTTTACGGGCAAATGATTGCTGGCAATATTCTTTTGAAGTATTTCAAAACTCTGCCTGGACGCTTCTATAGAAAACACACGGCTTTCGGGAAAACGGATCGCAGCCAAAATTGAAAAGGTTCCAATGTGCGCCCCCACGTCAACAATAACAGGTGCCTTCCCGGGCCTGAAGGAAGGTATTTCTTTAAAAAAAATATCCTTGTCAAAACTGTGGGCTATCACCTTTTCGTCCTCGGTACCCCTGCGATAGTATATCGTCAGGGAATTGTATCCGAACTCCCCTAGTGAATTTGTTTCCATTTGTGCTTCTGATAAAAAAATCCATGCTTGCTCGAATGGTGAACCTTGCCGGTCCCAAATGCATCTCTACCCAGTACCTCAATTTGAAGTGCATTTTCAATCTTTTGATACGTTTCAAATCCATTAGAGCACCACAAATCCATGACGTACACTCCGGGATTAACACTCACTTCATCCATGCAGCATGATGCGGTTATGAACGCATCGTCGTTCATATAGAAAGGTGCATCAATGTAGAGATTGTCCAGCGTTATTAGTTTATGACCGAACATATCCTTGACCGTTATGGCCACATAAACCTTATCTTTTGTATTCTTCAACGGCCTGAGCCGGATCCTGACCTCCAGGTCGCTGAGGAATGAAAGCTGAATTTGCCCGTTGCTGAACGGGAGGTACCTGGATTCGCTGAGGAACTCGATGGAGTCAAATACCAACTGTTTGGAGCCTGTACTCGGTAAACTGGCCAGATCGAAATTACCCTCCCGGGTACCCTCCAGGTACTGTTGAATGACTTTCTGTGTTGATCCCGCGATTTCGATTTCACCCGCACTGAGCAGAATACCGCGCGTACACAGATTTTCTACCGCACCCATATTATGGCTCACAAACAAGACCGTTCTCCCCTCATTCTTGCTCACTTCATCCATTTTGCCCAGGCATTTTTTCTGAAACTCGGCATCTCCCACAGCCAGGACTTCATCGATGATCAGGATCTCGGGTTCCAGGTGGGCTGCGACAGAAAAAGCCAGACGAACTTTCATGCCACTGCTGTAATGCTTCACCGGAGTGTCGAGGAACTTTTCTACGCCGCTGAAATCGATGATCTCATTAAACTTCTTTTTTATTTCGGCACGGCGCATTCCCAAAATGGTCCCGTTCAGGTAAATGTTCTCCCGGCCAGTCAGTTCAGAATGAAATCCTGTGCCCACTTCCAGCAGGGAGGAAACCCGTCCGTTGATCTCGAAATGCCCGGTCGTTGGATGCGTTATCCGGGAAAGGATTTTTAACAGCGTACTCTTGCCCGCGCCATTCCTTCCGATAATGCCAACAGCTTCTCCTTGCTCTATTTCGAAGGAGACATCCTTCAGGGCCCAGAATTCCTCCTGCG
>DATBVZ010000409.1:0-8368 GCA_036515095.1 Cyclobacteriaceae bacterium
GAAAAATTTGTACCCTCCACACCCATCAAGCCTGCATCTTCACCAAAGCGTGTCGCCTGTTTGAACGGAATATACTGGTAGAAGAAATAGGTGCCGCCGGTCCATTTTAATGCCGACTTTGAAGCGGCGGGCGAAGCAACCTTAAACTCCTGGGTAACTACTTCGACAAAATTCCAGTCTTTCCCATAGTCGTTGATGATTGTTATCCCGTCGATGGGTGAAAAGTCTCCGTCAATAGGCTCCTTGTAGTACCTGTAATTCGACTGGTACGTGGTCTGGGAACTGAAATTTAGTGAAGGCCCCGCGTAGTTGGCAATGAGCGAACCGTTACGGACGTTATCCACCAGCGTGGTAAGCGCATTCTGATTTACCGTAAACGGGTTTTCAAACGCCCCCTCGACGGAACCCGCCAACGGAAAGGCGCCGTTGTTCCGGTGTGCGTGGTTCTTCACGTTCAGCGTAAATGCCCACCTGGGGTCCGCCAGGTAGGTCAGGTAATAGTTTCCGGTAAAGCTGTAGCGCTCATCAAAATCCGAATTGTTGAATTCATTGGTGTAGAAGCCATCGGCCCGGTCATAGAGGCCGCTCACACCGAAAAATAATTTATTCGCCACCAGGGGCGTCCGCACGCCAAAGCCATAGCGTTGCTGTCCATAGCCCCCGATACTAACTTCGGCAAATCCCCGGGTCTTGTTGTTGGGCTGGCTGGTGTGTATATTGATAACGCCGCCCATTGCATTTCTTCCATACAGTGTGCCCTGTGGACCGCGCAGCACCTCGATGCGTTCAATGTCAAAGAGCTGTGCAATATAGGTATCCAGACTGAATTGATTTACACCGTCAATATACGTAGCAACGGACGGGTCATATGAACTTGATGTGATCCCGCGAATGGACGTAACATTCCGGTTGTCACCCGGATTGGAGGAATACAAATTCGGAATGATGGCTGTTATCTGATCCGCGTTCCATATTCTGAATTCACTCACCTCGCGGGAAGAGATGGCCGTGGTACTGAAAGGAACGTGCTGAAGGTTCTCCTCTTCTTTCTGGGCCGTCACGATCACGTCGTTTAACTGATGAGCAGTTTCATACAATTTAATTTGCACAGCCTCAGGGCCCGATTGCTGCATGTCCACTGCCTGATCAACGGCGGCGTATCCGATGGCCGTAACATGAAGTCTGTATTTGCCGGGAACCAGAGAAAGCGTAAAATTCCCTTCCTCATCCGTGAAGGTACCGGTATTTGTGTTCAGTACGTGTACCGAAGCGCCCGCTATTGCCCGACCTTCTGCATCGTGCACCCTTCCTGTTACCGCACCGTTTTGTCCGTGCACCAGTGATGCCGCCAGCATCATCAGGCCCGTGAATAGAATCCTGCCCATATCTGTTTCGTTCTGAAATACGGCCCACAAGATAGTGCCGGGAATCAACAAACAAAAGCCGGGCCTGCGTAAGTCACACCGTTGTTATCGGGAAATCCGGGGAGAATGGCCTGGAAATTATCCAGGCGGCGAAAGCTCAAAGGCACATTCACCCTATGGACATTAGTCCGCGGATCAGCCCGATTATTCCCTGGGGACTTATCCCAAACCAAACCAGCAGTACCACGAGGATTACCAGGATGACCAGGCTGCCAAAGTATCCGGACGGGTGGAGTTGCGGCAGGCTGGATTCTGTTCGGTCAAATAGTATGGCCACAATACGGATATAATAGTACAACCCGATGATGCTGTTCACCGCCAGCATGATCACAAGCAACCACAGACTGACGTCTATACCGGAGGCAATAAGGTAAAATTTGCCAATGAACCCTGCGGTAAGTGGAATGCCTGCCAGGGAAAGCAACATGATGATAAAAATGGCAGCCAACCAAGGTCGTCGCCAGAGTAATCCGCGGTAATCATCCATCTGTTCGGCATCCCGGTCTTCGTCCGACAAAACCGTAACTATACCAAATGCACCCAGACTGGTGATGAAATAGGCCAGCAGGTAAAAACTTACCGCCTCCACACCCAATTCGTTGGCTGCGATAAACGCAACCAGCAAATAGCCCAGGTGTGCAATGGACGAATACGCCAGAATGCGCTTGATATTTTGTTGCTGAAGCGCCAGGAAATTCCCGGTAAACATGGACGCAATAGAAATTACGGTGAATATGGTGACCACCGCGGGAAAACGAAATCCGTCGATGGCAGTAAACAGACGGACAAGCAGAACAACCATTCCACCCTTTGAAACGGTGGCAATAAAAGCAGTAACCGGAGCAGGCGCACCTTCGTACACATCCGGGGTCCACATGTGAAAGGGGACCACACCCAACTTGAAACCGGCGCCCACGATCATCAGGCCCAGTCCTGAAGTCACGAGCAAAGGCAGCTGATCAAACGCCGAAAAGTAACCCGACAACGCATCAAAATCCATGGTGCCTGTTGCTGCATAGATCAATGCCATGCCAAAAAGTAGAAATGCCGACGAAAATGCGGCAAGTATGAGATATTTGATTCCCGCTTCGTCCGATTTTTCGCGCTTCCTCAGGTAGGCGATCATTCCGTACAACGATACACTCAAAATTTCCAGTCCAAGGAAAAGTGAAACAAAGTGCTTGCTGATCACCAGGACGCTCGCACCCAACGTTGCCAGGATTATCAGAATATAGTATTCGCCGGTCCGCTCCTCCCTTTGTTCGAAATAGGCATACGACATCATTACCACGGCAAGTGCGCTAAGCAGGATCAGGCCGGTATTGAAGATCCCGAAGCCGTCAATAACAAAAAGTGGCTCGACCTTGTAGGGATAGAAATCGTAATTGATCAGGAAATAAAAGGCTACAATAAAGGTAATGCACGACACAATGTAGACAGGCCGGTGTGCACGTCGGATAGCCACAGCGGCCATGACCGTCAGCGATCCGGCAACCAGTGCAAGCTGGGGCAGCAGGCTCATAAAATCACTGCCGCTCACCTTCACCTCCTTTCAGTCCGGTCATTTCAATCAAATCTTCAACGGTGTCGGCGACGTCCTTCACCCTGACCTGATCCAAAATATGGATCACGGTATTTTTTGATGTGCGAAGCAGGGACTGCGGGAATAGTCCCAAACCGATGATCAGGACGGCCATGGGAACGAGCATTAGTTTCTCACGCAGTGAGAGATCGGGCAGGATGACATTTTCGTCCTTCATTTCTCCCAGGAAGACCTTTTGCATTATGCGCAGCGAATAAGCCATGGCAAGTACCAGTCCCGAAGCCGCTAAAATGGTAAGCACATTATTAGCCTGCCAGGAGCCGACGAGGGTCAGAAATTCTGCGATAAAGTTGGCCAATCCCGGCAACCCAAGCGAAGCCAGCACAAACACCAGTGTGATGGTTCCCATGAATGGCATTCTTGCCCAGAATCCGCCCATCAGGTTAAGATCGCGGGTGTGGATCCGTTCATATAAAGAACCGGCGATGATGAACAGCGCTCCGGTACTGAGCCCGTGCGCGATCAACTGCATGACAACGCCCTGCAGCGCGAGTTCATTGAAAGCAAAGATGCCCAGGATAACAAATCCCATATGGCTCACGCTCGTGTAGGCCACCAGTCGCTTGAGATCGGTCTGCCCATAGGCGAGCATCGCTCCGTACAATATCCCTACCACTCCCAGGACCATCGCCGCAAAGGCGATCTCATGCGCGGCCTGAGGAAACAACGGCAGGGCGAACCGGAGCATTCCGTACGCTCCGGTTTTCAGCAAGAGACCGGCGAGAATAAGGCTGCCGGCTGTGGGTGCCTGCGAGTGTGCATCGGGCAACCAGCTATGAAACGGAACGGCGGGAAGCTTTACAACAAAGGCAGCGAGAAAGCCAAACATAAGCCATCGTCCGGAGGATGCCGGAAGATCTGTGCCCAGCAGACTGAAGTAATCGAACGTATATGCCCCCGACTGATTAGCGTGAATGAAATACAGTCCGAGGATGGCCAGCAGCATCATCAATCCGCTCGCCTGGGTAAAAATGAAAAATTTAACAGCCGCATACCGCCTGTTTTCATGTCCCCAGATTCCGATCAAAAAATACATGGGAATGAGCATGACCTCCCAAAAGAAGTAAAAGAGGAACAGGTCCATCACAACGAACACGCCGGCGATGCCCGCAAGCACCCACATTAGATTAAAATGAAAAAAACCCACGCGGTACCGGATCTCATTCCAGGAGGTGAGCACCGAAAGCACACCAAGAAAAAAGGTCAGTACCAGGAGCAACAGACTAAGTCCGTCCATGGCCACGGATATCCCGATCCCAAACCGGCTGATCCACGGTTGCTGGTAACGGATAATCCAGGTCGCGGACATGACATCAGGAAAGGGACTGTGTTGTATCCAAAAAACTACGGACCACACAAGGTCGATGGTGACGGCCAACAGGGCAATCCAGCGCGAAGCGGTCTCATTCCAGCGCGCCGCGATCCATGCGGCAAGTCCGCCGGCCATGAGAATAACGATAAATGAAATCAGCATCATATCAACAGACCTAATGTGATAATCACGATAGCGCCAAACACAATACCCAGCACATACCAGCGCATCACGCCGCTTTGGGAAGCTGCGAAGGTCCGGTGCAAAGCTATTGACAGCGAAGCAAGACCTTCGTAGACTTTGTCAATAATGTCGTTCCTGTTCACTGTCGCCAGCCAGACAAAGGGTTTCACAAACAGTGTCTCATACAGCACGTCGAATCCCCAACCGGCATACCACAACTGGTGCACGGCAGGTAGCTGCAGCCTGATCCGTTCATGCAACCCGGGCCGTGCCAGGTAAAGAACATAGCCGACGTATACCCCGGACAAGGCCACGACCCCCGCAATGACCTGAACTATCCATTCTGAGCTTTCTACACCATTGCGAAGCAGGGTTGAGGGCAATACCGGTGCAAGAAAATCCGAGAGTAACGTGATGTGGCCAAACGTGTGCGGCAGCTCAATAAAGCCACCTGCAATCGACAGTAGTGCCAGTATACCCAACGGTACAGTCATATGCATGCCAGGCCGGCGGCCAACAGGAGTCTTTGATTCACCATGGAAGGTAAGAATCACCATACGCGCCGTATAGATCGATGTCAGAAAGGCACCCAATAGCGCGGCGGTAAAAAAAAGCGAGTTCCCATGCTCTCCGGCAAATGAAAGCCAAACGATCTGGTCCTTGCTGTAAAACCCGGCAGTAACCAGCGGCAGGGCGGCCAGTGAGGCGGACCCTATCAAAAAGGTCCAGTATACAAATGGAAGCTTATCCTTTAGTCCGCCCATCCTGAACATATTATGCTCATGGTGCTGGGCTTCTATGACGACGCCGGCTGCAAGGAAAAGGAGCGCCTTGAAAAAGGCATGGATCATGAAATGAAATACCGCGGCATACCAGGCACCTGCACCAAGGGCCAAAAACATGTAGCCAATCTGACTGATCGTTGAATAGGCCAGCACGCGCTTAAGGTCGAATTGTGTCAGCGCGCTGCAACCGGCAAGCAGCAGGGTAACCGCGCCCACTACGCCAACGGCCATACGGGCTACGGGTGCCAACTCAAAGATCACATGCATTCGGGCGATAAGGTAAACGCCGGCGGTTACCATGGTGGCTGCATGGATCAGGGCACTTACCGGCGAAGGACCGGCCATAGCATCCGGCAGCCAGTTCTGGAGCGGAAGTTGCGCCGACTTGCCAACGGCGCCTCCAAGCAAAAGCAGGGCGACGATCACAGCCATCTGTGCCCCGTTAGTCCACGTTTGTGTCGCCTCTGATGCGATCTCCTGAATGTTCAGCGTATTGAAGATACTGAAAAGCAAAAAAAGACCAATGGCCATAGCCGTGTCGCCCACGCGGGTAATGATAAATGCCTTACGTGCAGCATATCCGTTTTGCTTTTCCTTATACCAGAACCCGATCAGCAAATAGCTGCACAATCCTACACCTTCCCAGCCGAGATACAACATTACGAGGTTGTCGGCCAGGACAAGCAAAAGCATGGAACAAACGAACAGGTTCAGGTAGGCGAAATACCGTGCAAACCCGTCGTCCCCGGCCATAAATTCTACGGAGAAAACGTGAATGAGAAATCCGACGAAGGTGATGACAAAAATAAAGATCATGGAAAGCGCATCCAGGTGGAGCGCAAAATCGGTTGTCAGGCCGCCTGCGTTGAACCAGTGCCATACCGGTTGTACATAAATGTCAGCCGGGCTTAGCATGAATTCCACACCAATGGCCATGACAATCAGAGCGGCGGCTCCCACGCTTCCTGTGCCGATCCATGCCACCATTTTCTTCGGCAGACTTCGTCCTGCCACGATCAGCAGGAATGACCCGACAAACGGAAACAGGGGAACTAACCACAGGAATGAGATCATAGGTTATCCAAATAGTAATTGATCATTCATATGCCCTTGTGTTTCTATCCCTTCATTTTATTTGCAGCATCGGTGTCAAGGGTTTTTAGCTGGTGGTAGATCTGGAGTATCAGGGCCAGTCCTACCGAGACTTCCGCTGCGGCCATGGTCAAAATGAAAATGAACATCACTTGCCCGTCGGCCTGAGTCCATTTTGAACCGGCGACAATGAAAGCAAGTCCTGCCGCATTCAGCATTATCTCAACAGAGATGAGCATGAAGATGATGTTGCGCCGGATCAGGACGCTCGTCATTCCAAGCATAAAGAGTATGCCGGCCAGCAACAGTCCGTATTCTACAGGTATCGATTTCATTCTTCCACGGTTTCCAAAAAACGATGCACCACTTTTCTCTTTTGGCGACCCAGGTGATAGGCGCCTACCGTTCCTGCCATGAGCAGCATGCCTGCCAGTTCCACCCCGATCAGATAAGGACCGTAGAGCGACAAGCCGACTTCTTTTGAGTGCACCGCCTGGCGTGAAATCCCTTCCAGACCGTCGGCAGTTATGATGAAGATGAGTTCGGCAAGCAGCACAGCACAGAGTAGGGTTGGCCCCACCCAGACCGTTGGGGTAAGCCAGCTGCGTTCCTGCTCGACTGCATCCTCCTTCAGATTCAGCATCATAATCACGAAGATGATGAGTACTACGATAGCGCCGGCGTATACGATAACTTCCAGCGCGGCTGCAAAGGGTGCGCCCATAACATAGAACACCACAGCCAGAGCAAGAAATGAGACAATAAGATACAGCAGGGCATGGATCATGTTATACTGGGTGATCACCAGAATGGTCGAAACGATTGCAACAGCCCCGGAAATATAAAATATGAGTAGATCGGTATTCATTGCAGCGGGTTTTATGGCAGCAGGCTTTTCACATCAACAGGAGGGGATTCGTTTTCCGCCTCGCCCTTATCCTTTCCCCCGATTGCGAGGCCGGCTACCTTGTAGTAATTATAGCCCTGATATTTGCCCTGGCCATCGATGAGCAGGTCTTCTTTCTCATAGACCAGATTCTGCCGGTCGAACTCACCCATCTCAAAGTCCGGAATGAGTTGAATGGCGTACGTGGGACAAGCCTCTTCGCAGTAGCCACAAAAAATGCATCGGGAGAAATTGATCCTGAAAAACTCCGGATACCTTCTTCCCGTTGCATCTTCGGTGGCTTGAAGGGAAATGCAATCCACTGGGCAGGCTGCGGCGCACAAATAACACCCAACACAACGCTCACCCATATCCGGATCACGTGTAAGCACGATCCTTCCCCGCCAGCGTGCAGGAAGCTTTATCTTTTCTTCAGGATACTGTATCGTTTCCCGCTTGTGAAACATGTGCAGGAAAGTCAACCACATTGTACGTACGATGCTTATCATAGTGTGTTGATGTGTTGATGTGTTGATGTCGAACCCACGCCCTTATATACCTATATACTTATATACCTATACACCTATACACCTATATACCTATATACTTATATACTTATATACTTATATCCCTCATCCCCCCCACGCCAAGCTCACCCCGGCTGTAACAATCAAATTGAGCAACGTAAGGGGCAGGATTATTTTCCAGCCGAATTCCATCAACTGATCGTACCTCGGCCTCGGTAGGGAGGCACGGAACAGGATGAACAGGGCGATGAAACCGAACGTTTTCAGTGCAAACCATGCCAGCGGAGGCAGGAAGGAGGGGCCCAGCCATCCGCCAAAGAAGAGGCAAACAACCAGGCTCGAGATGAGCGTAATTCCCAGGTATTCACCGACGAAGAACATGCCGAACTTCATGCCCGAGTACTCCGAGTGAAATCCCGCGATCAACTCACTCTCGGCTTCAGGGATATCAAAGGGCAGCCGGTGCGTTTCTGCTATTCCTGCAATGAGGAAGGTCAAGAACCCTACAAATTGAGGAACGACAAACCACATACCTTTCTGCGCCTCGACAATGTCG
>DATBVZ010000410.1:0-6003 GCA_036515095.1 Cyclobacteriaceae bacterium
AAAACGGTCTGCTCCACCTCCGGAGAATCGGGTACCATGGTAATGACCACATCACTTTGGGAGGCAAGCGATGCCGGGTTATCGGCCACCGATGCACCCGCTTGCTTAAGGTCCTGGCATTTTTCGCTTGAACTTAGCACGGTAAGGGGATAGCCAGCCCGGGTCAAATGCAGGGCCATTGGTTTTCCCATAATGCCAAGTCCGATGAAGCCTATATTCTCCATAATCTGGTTATTAATTCAACAATGAATTCCGGATTCGCCTGCGCCATACCTCAATCTCAGGCGTTACCTGATGAAACTGCGCGTTTCCTAAGCTCGGCTGACAACTCCTTTGCGCCACGTACAACAAACGTTGCGTCCGCTCCACATGCAATAAAACGATACCCGAATTTATAGTAGATGTCATAGTGATCTATATCCAGCAGCAACACGCCGCTTGCCTTTCCGGCTTTCGTTGCAGCGGCCGCTACCCGTTCCACAACCCGCAGGTAGTCCGGATGGGTAATCTGGCCGGGAATGTTCATCGCCGTAGTGAGATCTGAGGGACCCACGAAGAGAACGTCAACGCCGTTCAACGCAGCGATCTCATCCAGTCGTTCCACACTCTCCAGGGTTTCGATCTGGATTACGCCTACCAGGCTTTCTGCAAGCGTCGCTTTGTATTCGTCGAACCTGCTTCCAAATCCCGTGGCTCTGACCATTTTGGCAGTGCCGCGTATTCCTGAGGGCGGATAATACATCATGCTCACGGCACCTTGTGCTTCCTCTGCTGTTTTGATCTGCGGAAACATGATACCTGCCGCTCCGGAGTCGAGTATCTGCTGGACTTTCGGACGACGGGTATCATCGATGCGTACGAGCGGAGCAGCGTTACTTGCGATCAATACCTGAAGCTGATGGTACATGATGTGCACATCACCTGCACCGTGCTCGAGATCGATCAGAACCCAATCGAAATCGGATTGGCCCACGATCTCTGCGGAAACAAGCGAACCCAGGTTAAGCCAGCAACCGTGCAGTGCTTGTCCCGAACGAAGTCGTTCTTTGAAATTCTTCATCGTCATTTTATTTAAGGGGCAGAACGGCGGCAAGGATCATGGACACGAATAAACCAACAATCCCCATTACGGTCAATAGCACACTGTTATTCCTGAAAGTTTCTTTTTCAGTCATCCCACTCATTTTGCATATGATCCAAAACGAACTGTCGTTCATCCAGTTGAAGATCTTGGAGCCGCAGCCGATTACCATGGCAATGTATACGGCATTAAAAGGTAACGACGACGCCACGCCACTTACCATGCCTACCGTAGTAATCATGGCTACCGTAGCGGACCCCTGTGCCGTTCTGATCAATGCACTGATA
Organism: Cyclobacteriaceae bacterium; assembly: GCA_036515095.1. Lineage (GTDB taxonomy): Bacteria > Bacteroidota > Bacteroidia > Cytophagales > Cyclobacteriaceae > ZC4RG29. The sequence goes on from DATBVZ010000410.1 coordinate 1,369, forward strand.
ACAAAGATCACCGGCAATATGGCCACGCTGTCGAGCTGAAACATAGTGCTGATCCTGGCACTTATTCCGGTCTGTTCCATCATACCCCCAAAGGCGCCGCCAGCGCCGATAATAAGGATGATGACACCGGCATCCTGCAAGGCCTCCTGAACATTGGACTTAACAGAACCTTTCCCCTTAACGCTCACCAGGAGAAGAAGAGCGATTCCCGCTGCCAGCGTCAACGCCAGGTTGCTGTTGCCTGCAATACGGAAGAAGGTGACCATCCCGTCACTCACTGCGATCACTTCGCCGTCACGGAGCACCTGAAGGATCGTACTGCCGGAAATGAGTACCACAGGCAGCAGGATCGGCATTAAAGAAAGCCACAACGGGGGCAATTTCTCTTCCTTCCGCGTCACCGTGTCGGTGGCGTCTGTTTCAGCCTTCGGAGAAGGGAGCGGATATTTCCGATTGGCCCACAGGGCGTAAAGATAACCGGCACCGGCGGTGAACAGACCAACAAAAATTCCCATTAGGATCATCAGGCCCAGGCTGACCTCCAGTTCAGCAGCCATATAGAGCGGACCCGGTGTTGGCGGTACGAGTGAGTGAGCCATAACACCCCCGCCTATGATGGCCATCAGATACAGGGCGTAATTCTTACCCGAACGAATGGCCAATGTCCTGGCGAGGGGATGCATGAGATAAAAGACGGTATCAAAAAAAACAGGAATGCCAAGTGTAAAGCTGCCCATGAGGAATCCTGCCGGCGCGTGTTTTTCTCCGGTGACTTTGACCAGAGAGCGTATGATCTTGTCGGCCGCACCGCTACGGTATAAGGCATTGGCTATCAGTGAGGCCATCGCAATAAGGATCCCGATCTTGCCTATGGTTGTACCAAACGCATTCGCTACCCGCGCGCCAACCGTCGTCATAAGCAGCGCGCGTGTTTCTTCTTCGGAAAATTGCTTCGAAGCCGCATACTGCCTGAGGTGCTCATCTCCGGAAAGTAAAGCAATGGAAATTGTGCCCAGCAGCAAGGCGAGGAAGGGATGCAATCGCAGTCCGACGATGCCGCCAAGCACGATGAGAATTCCGATACCTACAAGGATCAGTGGATCAGTCATGTGGGTTCGGTTATCCATTTGATGCTGTGGTCCCCTGTCACAGCAATCGTTTCCCGCGGAGAATCCTGGTAAAAAAACGACCAGGGTCCGGGAATAAAAGGATACTTCCCGATTACACCCTCATTGACATCGATTCCAAGTCCCTTTCCCGACGGTACATTCAAATAGCCGTTCTGTATGTCCAGCGGTTCCCGTAGTATCTCTTCCGACAGCGGAAAGGGATACATTCCTTTTCGCGCCGGCGTGGAATAACAGGGGTATTCAAGCCATTCGACAACTGATTCATCGCGGCATACGCCCAACTGGGCTGCAGCGAGCACTTCCAGGATAGTCCCCCAACTATGGAAGGCAAATTTAATTCCGTTGCTTGCCGCGAGATCAAAAACCCGCAAGCCCATTTCGAAGCCGCCCTGGCAGCAAACATCCATCTGCAGAAAATCCACGGCTCCGCTGTTGGCCAGGTCTGCAAAACCGGAGAGATCCTGTTCGTGTTCGCCTGATGCTATCGGAACAAATCCGGCATTGTGAAGTTGCCGGTAAGCTGCATGATCTTCCGGCGGCAATGGCTCCTCCAGCCAGTACGGATCATACGGCGACATTGCTTTCGCCAGGCCGGCAATCGTTTCAGCAGAATAACTTTTGGTGCCCATTCGCCACCAGGTATGTGCATCAACCATGAGTGCCATGTCATCGCCCGTGGCTTCCCGCATTAGCGCAACGGTTCGCAGGTCCTCGTCCGGTCCCAGTGCCGGCCGCATTTTATAGGCAGAAAATCCCATGTCCTTTATGGCGGCGGCCTCTTCTGCGTATTGTTCAGGGCTCATATACATCCCGGCACTGCCGTATAGCCTGATGGTATTGCGTTTTCTTCCACCCATTAGTTCGGAAAGGGCGCAGCCTTCGTATCTGCCTACGAGATCAAGGATCGCTACTTCTGCGGCATGGTAGGCTTTTTGAAGTTCAGGTTCGCCCTGAAAATCAAAAGTCTTCCACTTCGCAGGATCCTTTCCGAGAAGAAAGGGTTTAATAGAGGCGTTGATTTCGTCGCGGGCCCGTTCATGGGCGGGGCCCGGGGCCCAGCCAGACAGGCCGGCATCCGTTGAAATCTTGATGAGCATGGCATCGCGTTTCAAAATAGTCCGGATGCCTCCCCAGAAGGGCAGTCTTACTTCCTTCGGCATCGGGAAGGACATAAGGAACGATTCAACGTTGGTAATCTTCATGGGGTTTGGCTATCAACAATATAATGATCAATTCCTAGAATACAATCAGCGCCCCGTTTTTGATTGCCGGCTGGTGCAGGATGTAACCAAGTACGCTCAGATCTACTCCCGGAATGTCAGGATCAGTGAACGTTAGCAGGCAGCTCTTACTGCCTCCCGAATGTGTACGACCCGCGCAAATGAACAGGGCGCCTTGCTACGTTTTCATCGCAAGCATAAAATCATGATCCTTTAGCGGCTGCAACTAAGAGACGGAATTAAACCGGCAGCAGAAAGGCACTAAAAAAATCGATCGGAATTCCGGGTATTAGCGGGAGTGTTGCGGGAATGGCTCGCCAGCAGCAGCCCCTTTAAAACCAGCTCCACCATGCGCGGTTACTTCCGCCGCAGGAGCAGTTGGTCCGGGTGTATTCTGCCGCCGTTGACGCGGCCGTCGGGAGGTTCAAAAAGCGTTAATTTAAGGACAAATTGGCCGGAGACGGCACAGGAAACTATTCTTTGCCCTATATTGAATTTTTATCCTAACTTTACTTTAGACAACTGAAAATCATGCGCCATTGCTGACCGAATAAGGAAACTTTCCGGACTCAAATAAGCGTTCAGGTTTATCCGTTATCGCTTTACTACTTATTTCAATTATTATTTAAAAAGACTATGAACATTTATGTTGCCAACATCCCTTTCAAAGCAACCACGGATCAGTTGAAGGGATTATTTGAAGCGTTCGGAGAAGTAAGTTCCGCAAAGATCATCCTGGACAAATTTACGCAAAGAAGCCGGGGGTTTGGGTTTATTGAAATGAGCGACGACACGGCCGCCCGCCAGGCAATTGACGAATTGAATGGTTCTGATTTCATGGGAAAGAATCTCGTGGTAAACGAGGCACGTCCACGTACGGATGCTCCGCGTAGCGGAGGGGGTGGCAGCCGCGGCGGTTTCAACCGCAGAAACTTCAATAACGAATAAGTGATTCGGAAATTTGTTTTTCATACTTGAGCACTATGACCGGCTACTCGCCGGTCTTTTTCTTTTTGGGACTATGCGGGTAGTACCTCCACAATTCTCCCCCGACCCCCTTTGTAATCTCCTGAAAATTCCGTAAACTTTGTATAAATCAAACGCGCTGTAAAATGAGTGTTGTCACCGACGTAGAAAAGTGGGGTAACGCGCACAGGCCGGGTTTTCTTGACATTTTCCGAATCATTCTGGGAGTGTTCATTACGTACAAGGGCCTCTATTTCGTTACCCATATGGATGACCTTGAGATGACAGCTTCAGGGCTCAATGTTTACTTTGCCGGCGCATACATTGCGCACTATGTGATTTTTGCGCACATCCTCGGTGGCCCACTGATTGTTTTCGGGCTCTTCACCCGGGTTGTTTGCCTGATACAAATTCCTATACTTATCGGGGCTATCGTTTTTGTCAACTACCCGGAAGGATTTTTGTCGGTAGGTCATCATATGGAGTTGGAGATTTCAATTATAGTTTTGGTTGGCCTTATTCTATTTATGGTATTTGGTGCCGGTCGTTTTTCGCTGGATGCAAAACGTAGAAGAGAAATGGAAATAGCGGTGCATCACTAGTTCCGGCAGTTTACCTATAACCTAAACTGGGAGAAGGCACCTGTAACAAGGTGCCTTTTTCAATTTAAAGGGCGCTCATTGATCGCTGCGCCATCGGGGCAATCAATATAAATTTATATCTTACCTTTCCGCCACTAATGTTAATGCATGTCCATGACCTATTTTCTCGGGGTTGACATTGGCACCGGAAGTACAAAGGCGGTCGCCATCAATGAACCCGCCAACGCGATTCTCTCGACCGAGCAGGTTTCCTATCCTACGATTCATCCCCGCCCGCTCTTCAGCGAACAAGCCCCCGAATTGATCTGGCAGGCGTTTATCAAATGCATCGTCCGCACGGTTACAAAACTTGGTCATGCGCCTGAAGCAATCGGGCTCAGCACGGCCATGCACAGTGTGATCGCAGTTGATCAACAGGGCCAGCCCCTTACGAACATGATTACCTGGGCAGACGGACGAAGCGCAACCATAGCACGGGAGATCCGAAGGTCACACGACGCACGAAAGATCTACGAATCTACCGGAACTCCCATCCATGCAATGAGTCCATTGTGCAAGATCAGGTGGCTGCGTATCCATGAGCCCGAGCTGTTCCGGAAGGCTGCCCGGTTCATATCCATCAAGGAATACATCTGGTTCAGACTTTTTGGCGAGTATAAGATGGATCATTCGGCAGCATCAGGCACAGGCCTCATGGATATCCTGCAACTGAGGTGG
>DATBVZ010000411.1:0-2667 GCA_036515095.1 Cyclobacteriaceae bacterium
GTAAGAGTCAGTATGCTATCAGTTAGAGACCACTTCAGGTCAACTTCGCTTCCAACTACGGATACTCGTTTGATTTTTGATTCGATGGGAGTACGAATTTCAAGATTAGAATCAGACGCCGGCAGCCCAAGTGCAAACACATACAGGTTCTTTTGATCTTTGGACACCGCAAACCGGATATCCTTTTCACTGTAGTCTATCGTGGCAGATTGCCCTCCGAACTCACCCTTTTCAAACGCAGCTTCGCCATAACCAAAAATCGAGTAGGCCCTGGTTTCATAAATAGCTTCTTTATGTTTGTCGATCCATCGGCCGATAGTTGTTAAAACATTCTGCTGTTCGTCGGGGATAGTTCCATCGGCTTTAGGTGAAATATTCAGCAAAACGATACCTCTTTTGCTCCACACATCGATCATATTCCTGATAACCAGCGATGGATTTTTATAGGTTTGCCCGTTGATGTAACACCAACTATGGTGACTTAATGTAATATCTGTCAACCAGTAGTCTTCGGAGATTTCTGTTTTCCCTCCTTGTTCAATATCCAGCAAACCCACATTGGCCGGCAAATCTTCCTGCTTATAGGCCACGATGGGTTTCTGTCCTCTTGAGACACCTGTATTAAAATGATGCGCTACCATTTTCTGACGATAGTGTTCCGGGATTTTGTCCAGCCAGGAATCAAACCAAATGATGTCAGGCGCATATGTATCGACTACTTCATTTACCTGGTTCAACCAGTAGTCGTGGAATTCATCTACCGGTATATTCCCGTATAGCTTTCTGAGTTTGAGGTCGGTCGTTGAAGTTACATAATCAGGATGATACGGGTAATGGCTGTCCTCACCAGGATCTGGTGTGTTCTTTGCCCATTTAGAAGTATCCTGTGCATACCGCTGAAGGAGCCTGGCATGATGAAATGTTGCGATTGTTTTCATGTCCTTCTTCTTAAGTTCGGCAAACAACTCTCCCAGAATGTCTTTCTTCGGCCCCATATCCTTTGCATTCCAGGGATTCACCTTGCTACCCCACATCGCAAATCCATCGTGGTGCTGCGCGACAGGACCTGCAAACCTGGCTCCGGATTTTTTAAACAGGTCAGCCCATTCTTTGGCATCAAAATGCTCGGCAGTGAACATGGGTATAAAATCATGGTAGTTGAATTCGGATACCGGACCGAACGTTTTTTGATGATGATCAAAGACGTCGCCTCCCCAGCCGTTCCGGCCAGGTGCATACATCCATCGGGGATACCATTCCGAATTATATGCCGGTACACTATAGACCCCCCAGTGAAAATAAATCCCGAACTTGGCGTCTTTGAACCACTCCGGTTCTCTATCCGTAGTGGAGAGAGACTCCCATGTTTCTTCAAATTTGACTTCTGCATTGGAAGTTTTCGTTTCCGATCCTTTTTTACATGAAACAAGACATGTGAATACGAGCAGCACCAAAACAATACGGTTTACCTTTTTAATCATCTTTGTCATTTTTTATAAACAGAAATATCTAAAAGTTCCAGAGGGACGACCTTATGGAAGAAATGTAATTGGTCCAGCGCTTGTCGTGGGTGATTCGCAATACCCGGTAGCCTGATGTTAACGACTGATCTGTAATCCCCCGGGCATCGACTGCACCGGTCCGTCAGGCGTAACCGTCAGCCCTCATCGTCTTGAACAAAATTCACGCAAAGCAGGCAGACAGCACGAGCGAACAACCCCAAAGTATCTGTAGATTTTTCTTATCATCGCTTTGTTTTTAGTTATTGTCTATTTGCTTGACGTTTTATAACTATGGAGTGACCATTATTTCTTCGCCCGAATAACTGACCAGCCGGTGAAAGAACGCGAACGGAGAAGGCATCGTCACAGCGTCATCATTTATTACACTTTCGCCGAAACTTCACCCTGCATAATTGCCTTAATCCCCTTTAACGGCACAATTACCCAATCGGGTCGGCTATTGAGTTCATAATTCAATTCATAAACGGCCTTTTCGAGAAGGAAAGTGCGCATCAACACATCAAGGTCTTCCTTGTCTTTTGGGATAAAAGCATGGCCGTCAACAGTCTCCATGTACGCCTGCATGAAAATCCCGCTCATATAATTGTGCCACATCTCTGAATATGGAAGCACCCTGTTGATGTCTTCCTTCCGCACCTGGTTATTCAGGAACAATCCGCCATAAACAACATAATGAAATGACCGCACCATACTCGCTACGTCCCTCAATGGCGATCGCTTAATCCTCCTTTCACTGTAGCTGCGGGAGGGTTCTCCTTCGAAGTCCATGATCACAAGATCCTTTCCGGTGAACAAAACTTGCCCCAGATGATAGTCGCCATGAATGCGTCTCTTCACGATGTCGATCTTTTTCCTATACACTTTTTTCATTTCGTTCAATATCTCATCCATCATGCTCAGCACTTCCTTGGCCTCCGGCCTGCTCTCTTCCGGAAGTCTTTTTATGCTCTTAGTCAGGTTCTGGAAAGATGCTCGAACAAGTGGCTTTAATGAAGCGAAAATAGAACGCTGGTAGTGTAAGGAATATTCTTCCGGCTGGAAATCCTTCAGGTCACTCCTGGCGCCCAGCGCCAGATGCATTTCCCCGGTACGGACACCCAGCAAACGAGCCTGCTCAATGACCGGCCCTTCCATTAAATGGATG
>DATBVZ010000412.1:0-4270 GCA_036515095.1 Cyclobacteriaceae bacterium
ACTCCCAGGGCCGGCAGATACCCCCGGCACCGGGACAACATGAAGCGCTGCGTTCTTCCGCGCACTATCAAATCCAGTTGAAACCTTGGCCCCAGTTCCTGGCGACAGATCGTCAGGCTGGCGGAAACGATTGACTTTCGACGGACCTATACCATGAGCGCAGGGCGAGCTCTTTCCCTCCCAGGCGAACAGGATCCATGCGTAACAGGTTTGATTCTTTCTTATATTTGCGCCTTTCTAAGCGGAGAAATGAAGAATTTTGCGTTAATCGGAGTGGCAGGCTTTGTCTCGCCGAGGCACCTGCGTGCGATTAAGGATACGGGTAACAATCTGGTTGCTGCACTTGACAAGTTTGATCAGGTTGGTATATTGGATTCGTATTTCCCGAACGCCGATTTTTTTACTGAGTTTGAGCGTTTCGACCGGCACATTGATAGGCTCAGAAGGAAGGGAATGCAGGTCGACTACGTTAGCATTTGCACTCCCAATTACCTTCATGACTCCCATATCCGGTTTGCGTTGCGTCACGGCGCAGAGGCAATTTGTGAAAAACCTCTCGTATTAAACCCCTGGAATATCGACGGGCTTGCAGAAATGGAAAAAGAAACCGGAAAGAAGATCAATACGATTCTGCAACTGCGCCTTCATCCGTCTATCATCGCCTTAAAGCAGAAAATTGCAAGCGGACCGAAAGACAAGGTATATGACATTGAGCTTAAGTACATAACGTCCAGAGGCCGCTGGTACCCATTCAGCTGGAAAGGGGATGAATCGAAGTCAGGGGGCATCGCCACCAACATCGGCATTCATTTCTTTGACATGCTGCTGTGGATATTCGGCGGGTTAAAAGGGCTCGAGGTCATCTCCCTGGCGCCGGATCATGCGGCGGGAAGGCTGCTCCTGGAAAATGCGCGGGTGAAATGGAGCTTGAGCATCAACTACGATCATCTCCCCGAAGAGGTAAAGGCTACGGGCAAGCGCACCTTCCGCTCCCTGACGATGGAAGGCAATGAGATTGAGTTCAGTGAAGGATTTACGGATCTGCACACCAGGAGCTACGAAGGGATAATCCGGGGAGAAGGCTTCGGACTGGAGGATGCGCGGCCGTCGATAGAGCTGGTTCATCGCATCCGTGCGGATTTTGGCAGCGCCGGGCCGAAATGAAAAAATCCAGTCCGGCTTAACATTAATAGACACCGATCAATTCGTTGACAAAACAATGAAGGTAGATAAGACAGACTTTGAAGAACTAATAGTAATAGAGCCTGACGTATTTTTCGATGATCGGGGTTATTTTATGGAGTCATACAATTACAACACCTTTAAAGTAGCCGGCATCCGCATGAATTTTGTTCAGGACAATCAGACGCTATCAAAGCGGGGTGTGGTAAGGGGTCTGCACTTTCAAAACGAGCCCTACGCACAAACAAAGCTTGTCCGTGTCATCAGCGGATCAATTCTTGACGTAGTCGTTGATCTGAGAAGGCATACGCCGACGTTCGGAAAACATTTCGCTATTGAGCTCTCGGCCGAAAACCGCAAGCAGCTCCTGGTCCCAAAGGGATTTGCTCACGGTTTTTCGGTGCTTAGCGAAACGGCAGTCGTATTGTATAAGTGCGATGAATTTTATCATCCTGAAGCAGAGGGGGGGATCTTATACAACGATCCGAACATCGGGATTGACTGGGGTTTACCGGATGAAGAGCTTATCTTGTCGGGCAAAGACAAAATAAATCCAACGCTGGACAACGCAACCTTTAAATTTTAGCATCCTCCACGTGTGCTTGTTTCATGGATAGCATTTAAGAAAAAAATACCCACCCGATGATCAGGAGACTAACTAAAAGCAGGCTCATCCGATATGTGATTGTCGGAGGTTTCTCGGCAACTGTAGAAATGCTGATCCTCATTGGCCTGGTTGAATACGTTTACGTATCCCAGCTCCTCAGCAATGGGATTGCTTTCATCATTACGAACATTATTAACTATATGCTTAGCAGGCTTTGGGTCTTCGAACGTACCGGTAACAGGAAGCGGGTTGAGTTTCCTGCATTTATGTTTTTTGTTTCCTGCGGACTGCTGATCAGCCAATCCATTTTCTGGGGCTGCACCACCTATTTTAGCATTGACTATCGGATGGCCAAGGTAATTTCAATTGCTTTTGTTGTGGCATGGAATTTCCTTTCCCGGAGGTATTTTATATTCAATCCCCAGACCGCCATATTCCAGGAAAATCAGGTTAAATGAAAACGATCCTCATAACGGGAGGGGCCGGCTTTGTCGGTTCTTCCCTCGCCCTGCGCATTAAGATGAAGTACCCTGGTTACAGCGTTCTCTCATTGGACAACCTGAAACGCCGGGGCGCAGAACTCAACGTGGAGAGACTCTTATCCGGCGGAGTGAAATTCATACATGGCGACATTCGCAATAAGGAAGACTTTTTCGCAATAGAAGAAAATGTGGACGTGATCATCGAGTCATCCGCCGAGCCCTCGGTCCTGGCGGGTATCGGAAACAGTCCCGATTATTTGATAAATACCAACCTTATCGGCACCATCAACTGCCTGAACTTTGCCCTGAAGAACACTTCCGATTTTATCTTCCTGTCCACCAGCAGGGTATATCCAATCGAAGCGATTGAGCAAATCAATTTTGTTGAACGCGAAACCCGTTTTCAAATTTCAGGCGTACAAAAATTGCCGGGCGTGAGCGAAAAAGGCATTTCAGAATCGTTTTCATTGAACGGCTACCGGTCGTTGTACGGCGCATCGAAGCTCGCCTCCGAGATCCTTATCGCCGAATACAATCACTTCTACAGGCTGAGAACGATTGTCAATCGCTGTGCTGTTCTTACCGGCCCCTGGCAAATGGGTAAGGTTGATCAGGGGGTAATTGTGCTTTGGGTGGCCCGGCATTACTGGAAGAAGGGATTGTCCTACATAGGTTATGGGGGAGAGGGCAAACAGGTCCGCGATATTTTGCATATCGATGATCTTTTCTCCCTTATTGATCTTCAGATCCACAATCCGGACACGTACAACGGCCAGCTATTCAACGTAGGCGGAGGTCCTGACATCAGTCTCTCACTTCAGGAGCTAACCACACTATGTCAGGAGGTAACCGGTAACCGGATTCCCATTGAAAAAGTGAAGGAAAACCGGCCAGCCGATATCAGGATCTACCTGACGGACAACACAAAGGTCACTTCCCTGTCGGGTTGGAAGCCATCCTTGCGAAAAGAACAGGTAGTGGCCGACGTCTTCAACTGGATCCATCATCATGAAAGGCAGTTGGCATCCATTTTATCGTAAACCCGAGTTGCATATCAGACAGATCGTTCCAATTAAATCACGATAAACAATGAACATTGCGCTAGTCACAGGATCAGGTGGATTGATAGGCAGTGAATCCGTATCCTTCTTTCAGGATAAGTTTGACCTTGTCGTCGGAATCGAGAACAATCTGCGCGAATACTTCTTTGGCAAAGACGGTTCTGTAGAATGGAACAGAAAAAGGCTGGAACAGGCGTACACGAATTTCAGGAATTACGATGTTGACATCAGGGACATTCAGGGTCTTCGAAAAATAGTTGAAGAGTACGGCAAAGACATCAAGCTAATACTGCATACAGCAGCACAACCCAGCCACGACTGGGCGGCGAAAGAGCCCTTCACAGATTTTTCGGTGAATGCAAACGGCACGCTTAACATTTTGGAAATGGCAAGGCAATACTGCCCGGACGCAGTGTTTATTTTTACGAGTACCAATAAGGTATACGGTGATACCCCAAATTACCTGCCTCTTGTTGAATTGGAAGAGCGATGGGAGATCGATGTGGACCATCCTTATTTCGAGAATGGTATCGACGAACACATGAGCATTGATCAGAGCAAGCATTCCCTTTTTGGCGCATCAAAGGTAGCCGCAGATATACTGGTTCAGGAATACGGAAAGTACTTCGGCATGAAGACCGGCGTTTTCAGGGGAGGTTGTTTAACAGGGCCCAATCACTCCGGTGCCCAGCTGCACGGATTTTTATCCTATCTTATGAAATGTGCCATAACAGGAAATCCGTATACGGTTTTTGGCTATAAGGGAAAGCAGGTACGTGACAACATTCACAGTTGGGACCTGGTGAATCTGTTCTGGCACTTCTACCACGCTCCGAAACACGGAGAAGTGTATAACGTCGGCGGCGGCAGGCACTCCAATTGTTCCATGATGGAGGCGATCAGGCTTTGCGAGGAGATCACGGGAAAGAAGATGAACC
>DATBVZ010000413.1:0-7084 GCA_036515095.1 Cyclobacteriaceae bacterium
GAAAACGAGTTTCGATCACCTCATCCGCGACGACCTCGCCCGCCGGGAGAACCTGAATGCCATCCGGCTGACGCTGGAGGAAAAAGTGAAGAAAGACGAAATTGCAGTCAGTGTGGCCGCGCGAAAATTGCTGGCCGCTTACTACAGCGCGATACGCGGAAACAACTCCTGAAACCAGAACGATGACTCCATGTCCTTCACAATGCCTTCGTTATTCGTGATCTTATAGTTATACGAGTGCCTTACCACCTGGCCCGGCTCAAAGGCGACGGGATAACTGAACAAGGGACCATCGTAGACAAAAGTATGGAATTCCCCATTTTCCCCGCATGGGTCAACTTGCTGCGGCAGGGAATTCATGAAGTTTATGTCGAGGGTCTTTCCCATTTGGTGTTCCCCGAAGTAAGCCGCATTTGCTGAACACAACAGGCTTTTGAATCCCGCAGCCAGAAAATTATCCAGTATCAATTCCGGATCCTTCTTCCACAACGGAAACATGGGTATGAGTCCGAATGGCTCCAGCAGGGCCTGCCGGAAATTTTTCAGGTCTTCCAGAAAAATGTCACCAAACACCACGCCCTCTATGCCCGACATTTTGCATTGGTGGTAGTATGCCTGTAACAAGGATACATAGTCAGCATGACGGTTTCTGCCTTTCAGGTAAAGTTTCGTCAACGGAAGGTCGATAGACCGGGCCTGTTCCTCCACCATTTCCTCCGGAATACCATGCAGACCTACGCGATGCGATTCCTTATTTATCACGGTGTGAAGTCCGGCGACAGAGTGCCTGCCCTCAAGGAGTATCCTGTAAAGCGCGAGGGCGGAATCCTTGCCCCCGCTCCAACTGATGGTAAGCCTCATAATCGTTCGTTCTTCATGGTGTCCTGCAGCCCGGTTTGCTGTTCCCCTCTTTCCATGGGCAGTGACGGCATCCGTTTTTGCAGCAATATCCCCGTTGGAGATGATAAACCGCTGTATAAACTACATATCCCTGTTCAATATAGTACAACGCTGACGGGGAATTATTTTTGCGGATCGTCTTTTTCCTGCCCAATAGCCTAAAAGTTATAGCGTAATCCCAAACCGTAGTTCCTGCCCCGGGTGGTGTACCCCAGAACACCGATGAACGGTTCGTCGAATACATTGTTGACAGCGCCGTAGACCGTAAGTCTTTTCTCCATGAACCCATACGATGCAAATACATCCACCAGCTGGTAGTTCGCCAATAGTACCTCTGAAAAGGAACTGAAATCGAAAATGACGCGATCGCCGGTATACGTGTACTTAACAGCAAGCGAGGCTTCCTTCAGTGGTCTCACAGACAGCTCAGCGCCCCACTTGTCCTTCGGGATACGGTAAAAGCTTTCGGGTTTATCCGTATCGTTGTGCGTGTAATTCACCGAAGCGGAAAATAGGTCGCTGGTTTTGAAGCGCGCACTTATTTCAATACCATTGACGGTTCTTTCCGTGGTCAGGTTTTCATATTTTCCGCCAAGGTAATTTCCTTCGTTGTCGAACTGACTGACAAAGTCAACCGGCTGCGATTCATTTCGCCTGAACCAGACAACATTAAAGTTCCATCGTTCCCCGCCATAAACCGATAAGCCTGCCTCAACATTGAGCGCTTCCTCCGGAAGAAGGTCCTTGTTGCCATAAATGGAGTAAAGCTGGTATACGGAGGGGGTGATATAGCTGCTCGACAAGGAGGCGATGACTTTGTACGCCCAGGAGCCCTGCTGGTTGAAAAGAAAGGATGGGTTGATGTTGTACAGGACTTTCGATCCGTAAATGCTGTGCGTGTTCAACCGAATGCCCGCGTGAAGGCTTAACCCGGAAGGAAGGTCCGCCAATAAGGAGACGTAAGGATCGAACATAGTCATTCGTGCTGTATCTCCCAGAACAGCGCCCTTCTCATCGAAGTCCATGTGCTGGTAGTTTAACCCGAATAACCCTTGTATCGAATTGGAAAAGCGATGGCGCTGAATGACTTCAGCCTGAAGGTTACCGGCTTCATACTCGGCCGGGAAACTACTTTCAAAGGCGCGTTCGTTTGCATTGTAGACAACCCTGGCTTCCAGTTCACCTTTGTTGTAGATCCATATGGGATTCAGACCGACCCTATGCTGCTCAAAGCGCTGCACATTGGGCGCATCGGTAAACTCGTAGTCGTCATAATCCGCTTTGAATTTTTCATAGGCCCCGAAGACATTGATCGTGAATGCCGGATTAAACCGGTAGCCCGTTTTGACGAGTACATTCTGCCGGCTGAATCCGTCTTTATCAAAGGTTGAGTTCGGATCCGTGTCCAAAGCGGAGGAGAAACCTTCCGATTGCACATTGTTGGCCATGACCATGTAAGACCAGTCTGACTTCGATCCGCCAACCCGGACATTTTGTGCGTAGGTGCCATAGGAAGCAGCGCTGACGTCAAGGGTACCCGACAAGGGCTTTGTGCCCGGATTCTTCAGGCGAATGTTTATTACGCCGGCGGCGGCGCCGGTACCGTACAAGGTACTCAGTCCGCCTTTGAGCACTTCTATTGATTCTACCTGCGAAACCGGAAGGTAACGAAGGTCGTATTCAGCATTGACTGAAGAAGGGTCGTTCAGCGGCACCCCGTCAATTAGGATTAGCGTTTGCTTGCTACGGGCGCCACGGACAAAATAACTCACATTGGTTCCGGGTGCTCCGAAGTTACCGTCGGTTTGTATACCCGGCACGTCATTGAGGATGTCGGCGGCCGACTTGCCTGCATTGCGCCGAAGGTCTTCATCGGTCAGTTTGTAAATGGTCTTTCCTGATTTTTCAACGGGAACTTCAAACTTTGTACCCGTAGTAACTACCTCCTGAAGGTAAGTGGTTTTCAGGGAGTCCTGCGCATGTGCAACTCCGGCACATAATAACCCGCACACGATGGTAAGGATTTTCATTCTCATAGCATTTGTTGTTTTTGTTAAACACTATGAGCTTTTTGGAAGAAATGAGAAGAAAACGGTTCCACCCGTTCACTCATCGCCTTTCACCCGAAAGCTCCGATTACGATAATTGTGAATGAGGGCAGGTCTCCTGGCTTTCCACCTCGCCGGGGCCTTCCCATCCGCTGATCAGCGGTCAGTGGCAATCTGGATTTCCGGCAAGCGATTAGTGGATTACAGTTGCGGGGACAGCTCCGGTCTTTCACCGGCATTCCCTTTTAATCGTTCAGTTCGTTGCATAAACGAATTGAAGGAACCAACATCCGGGGCAAACATAAGAGAAAAAGTGCAAGGCACAAAGCAGTAAGCGCAAGGTATTGTTATGAAGGCGGAAGCAAAGTTATCCGATGGTTTTGGCCGGTCTTTTACGCTTTTTGACTTTCGCTCTTTACTTTAGCCCACCGCTTTGACATTTCACGCTATGCCTGGCTCTTCACAACTTCTGTTTTTTGTTTCTGTCCTGCCTGGGCTGCTCTTTTCCTGCTCGAAAGGGAGGGATAATAGTCCGGAAGTCGCAGTCGGTTCGCCGTCCCAACCGCTCAAATACGCCGAAGGATTCACCATAGCAAAAATTGGTGCCGCTACGAAAGTGACTGTAAACTACCCGTATCAGGGCGCGACATCCGGACACACGTACGTACTCGTCAACAAAGGTGATCCTGTCCCGGAAGGGATTTCAGATGCCACGGTAATAAACATTCCGCTGAAGAGCCTCGTTTGCACTTCAACCAGCCATATTCCCATGCTGGACTATCTCGGCGAGACCGATAAGCTGACCGGATTTCCCACGCTGGATTACGTCAGTTCGCCGGCAATGAGAGAACGGATCGACAACGGAGCGATCCGGGAACTGGGCATCGATAAAGGAATGAATATTGAAATCCTTACCGCCCTCAGGCCGGATGCGGTCATGGGCTATTCGCTGACCGGCGACTACGGCCAGTTCAAAAAGATCGAAGAGTTGGGAATTCCCGTTGTCCTCAATGCCGAATACCTGGAGAAGCATCCATTGGGCCGCGCCGAATGGATCAAGTTCGTAGCGCTTTTCTTCAATAAGGAAGAGCGTGCAGATTCCATCTTCAACGAGATAGAGAAAGCCTACCTGGAAACAAAATCGCTCGCCGGATCGGCAACGGAGCGACCTACCGTCCTGAGCGGAATCGTCTACGGTGACGCCTGGTTCCTCCCCGGCGGAAGAAACTATGCCGCGCGTTTGTTTCAGGATGCAGGCTGCCGGTATTTGTGGGAGGGCGATTCGTCGCACGGTTTCCTTCAACTCGCGCTCGAATCCGTATACGAAAAAGCGCACGCGGCAGACTTGTGGATTGGCGTGGCCTCTTATTCATCCCTGGAGGAAATGCGGCGCGCAGATCAGCGATACGCCGGCTTTGATTCATTCAGGAACGCGCGCGTGTATACCTACAATGCGCGCATGGGGCCAAAAGGGGGAAATGTCTACCTGGAGTTAGGTTACCTGAGACCCGATATCATTTTGAAAGACTATGTAAAGATCGCCCATCCGCAACTCATGCGGGAATATTCATTGTACTTTCACAAAAAGCTTGAATAAAAACGTAAATGGTACACGCCATCAGCGTTTGATATATCAGTCCTATATTTGCATTATCTATGAAGGTGTTGATATGGCTGCTGGTCTCGGTTTTTAGCTACGGACAAAGTTTAGCGGAGGCCTACAATATATTCGAGGAGAACGGTAAGATCGGTCTGAAGGATACGGACGGACACGTTCTGATCCCGCCTGCGTACGACGCGCTGGGCTGGAGCGAAGGCCCGTTTTCTGTTGTGGACCAGGTGACCGGATACAAATCCGCAGGCCGCTGGGGCATCATCGATCTCACCAACCATGCGGTGACCGAAGCTGAGTTCACCGGTTTGTTGCCCGCCGAAGGCAATCTCATCATTGCCTACAAACGATCGGCCGGATCTTCCAGATACCTGGCCGGTTGCCTGGATACATCCGGCCAGGAAGTGATCCCCTTCCAGTACGATGGTCTGACCATCAATTCACTCATGGGAATCGTTTACGTCAGGTCAGGCGACCAATACAAGTACGGATTGATTGACCTGCACAATCGCCCCGTCATACCGATCGAATACAGGCAGATTCAATTTTTGGGAAGTCAGCGTTATGCGGTTGAGAATCACACAGGACAATTTGCTCTCTTTAACGAATCCGGAAAATCCCTGACCGGTTTTATTTTTGACGACATATCCCGCTTCAGGAATAAATACGCGGTCGTTTATCAGCAGCAGTATCAGGGCATAATTGATCAAAACGGACTTCTTCGCATCAATCCGTCGTTTACGGCCATCGAACTGGAGGATGATGGCTCAGCCCGCGGACGCCGGGAACATCAGTGGACCATACTTGATGCTGGTAACAAAACACTCCGGGAAATACATTTCGATTCCATTATCTCCCTGGACGACAATTTATTCGGGATACGCAAAGGTTCTGGCTATGCACTCGTGAATGATCAGTTCACTGCGCTGTGTCCTGAAAAATTCAGTTCCATCGGCACGTTTACAAACCACCGGGCGATCATCAGCCGTAACGGAAGGTACGGCATGATCGGCAGCGATGGCCGCATGCTGATCGGACCCGAATACCTGTCCCTCAGGCAGGAGGCAGACGTCGTAATCGCCAGGCTGCCTGCTGATCAATGGGTTCTGCTCGACCCGCAGGGCAACCGGTTGTCCGTGAAGTCATACGGGCGCATTGAACCCTACACCGGAAAATACTTTGTTGTTAAGAATCAACAGTATTACGGTGTGATGAACACCGGCGGAACGGAAATTATCTCCTGTGTTTACGACTCCATCCTGCAGTATGCCTACGGAAAAATGGTGGTGCAATTTCACGGGGAATTCGGAATTATCGATTTGCAGGGGAACTGGCTTGTGGCTCCGTCACCCCATCGGCAGTTGTTGATCGCTGCCGACCGGTTCATTCAGCAAAGAGGTTCCACCCGCTACCTGAAATCCCTTGACGGGATTGTAATTTACTTTACGGAAAACCCGGTAACTGTCAGCGGTGACTTCCTGGAAGAAACAACGTCATCAGGAGGTGTGTGGAAGATCGACCTTGACGGACGGATAGTCAGCCGGCAGTTGCCTCCCGCCGAAGCCTTTGAAGCGATCTTTTCGGAAACGGAAGGACTCCGCGGCATAAAAAAGGACGGACGCTTCGGATTTGTCGACAACCTGGGAAGGCTAAGGATTGCCAACCGCTACGAAGGCATCCGGCCCTTCCGCGAAGGACTGGCAGCCATCAAAATACTGGGCAAGTGGGGATTCCTCAACCACGACGAAAAACTGGTTATCCAGCCTGTTCACGATGAAGTCTCCTCGTTCGATAACGGAATGGCTATTGCCATGCAAAAAGGGTTGTATGGATTGATCGACAAAAAAGGAGACGTGATCCTGCCCATCCGCTACGAATCCATATCCCTGCTTCCAAGCGGGAGATTTGAATTACAGAACGGAAACCTGAAAGGGCTGGCCGACACCGATGGTCGCCTGATATTCGCACCAAAATTTGCAGCCATTACCGACCTGAACAATGGTTATGTTATAGTTGGCCGCGAAGGCAAGTATGGGCTCGCAAGCGTCAGGGGACTGAGCACCATCCCCATGATCTACGATCATATCCTGTACGACAAATACGGGGACCGTTATTTGGCGCTCAGGCAGAGTAAGTGGGAGGATATTCGATAGCAGGCAGTGCCTTCGACAAGCTCAGACACCGGTGGTTGAGCTTGTCGAAACCACGGGGGATCCCTCAACACTTCAACACCCCAACACTCCAACACATCAACCACATTATTCCTTCGCCGTTCCTGCACTGGTGTCTTTGTCGGAGCCGGAGATAGACTGCCTCATGTCGGTGTCGGACTGGATGTTTTGCATGCGGTAGTAATCCATTACACCCAGGTTGCCGTCGACAAAGGCCTGGGAGATTGCCTTGGGGATTTCGGCTTCGGCCTGGATCACGTTGGCGCGCGCTTAGACCGTATACGCGATCTGCACCGACGGCGAGCTGCGTGTCATCGTAATCGTCGGCGTGGATGCCCACGCCGTTAGCAAAC
>DATBVZ010000414.1:0-2136 GCA_036515095.1 Cyclobacteriaceae bacterium
CGAGCTCGAGTTGCTGGTCAGCCGGGATGCCGGTGAGCACCTGACCCTTTCCATCGGGCCACAAAACAATCAGGGTATCCACACGGTTGCGGGCGCCCAAACCGAAATGAATAACAGGATCGACCGACGACAAATAACCGCGATAAATATGCTGCTCATGGTATTGTTCACTGCCATCCACAATGATCCGGACCTTTGCCCCCAGGCCATCGGCGTTACCATTTGGTCCTGCTAACCTGATCTGCAGATAATGGACAGAATCCGGCCGGCTGTTACTCCCATACAGTGTATTCTCGTAAATAAAAGCGCGTTCATTGATATTGTTGACCACGTAATCCAGATCACCATCGTTATCCAGATCAGCGAACGCGGCGCCGTTGGAAAAGCACGGTTGCGTGAAGCCCCATTCCGCGGAACGATCCGTGAATGTAAGGTCGCCGTTATTCCTGAACAGGTAGTTCGGGATCTTAATGACCGGAATGGAGTCTATCAGTAATCCCGGACCGGCAAGGTTACTCACAGCCGAACGGTATTTTGCAAAATCCTTATCCGTTATGTCCCTGGGAAATCCGTTAGTAACGGCCAGGTCGCGATTGCCGTCATTGTCGAAGTCGGCGAATAACGGCGACCAGCTCCATTCAGTCTGGTAAATACCGGAGAGCTGGCCAATCTCGCTGAAACCCACGCCTTCTTTAAGATCGTTGTTGACATGCAGCATGTTTCTGACATACTGGTATTCATATCCGTATTTTTCGTTGTTGATATAGGTCTGGTAGCTCTTCCCTCCGATTGTTGTTTTCTTTCGATAGTTTGTTTCGGGAAGCATATCCAGTGTGATGATGTCCGACAACCCGTCATTGTTAATGTCCGCCGCATCATTGCCCATAGAGAACTGGCTTTGGTGGCCGACATAGTCGCGGCTGCGGTTCGTAAACGTTCCGTCCTGATTATTCATGTACAGGATATCGTTGGACAGAAAGTCGTTTGAGATATACAGGTCGGACCATCCGTCCGAATTGAAATCAGCGATTGACAAACCGAGCCCGAATCCTTCGATATTGATGCCGCTTTCTGCAGATACATCGGTGAATGTGTTATCGCCGTTGTTGCGGTAAAGCTTATCGTTGTTGGGTGATGAACCATCCTCCATTTTTTTCCGGTAATTGGTTGGTACGCCGGTCAGGCGCTGATTGATCAGGATGTAGACGTCAAGGTCCCCATCCTTGTCGTAATCAAAAAAGCCGGCCATCATGGCATAGCCGGTATCGTCAAGGCCGTACGCGGCGGCCTCCTCCTTAAAAGTGGGGATACCGTCGCTGTTCAGGCCCTGGTTGATGTAAAGAAGGTTGCGGCGGTTTGCAGGTTCCGGGAGCATGGTAGTACAGACATAGATATCGTTCCAGCCGTCGTTATTGATATCCGCAGCCGCTACCCCGCTGCTCCATACGCCCGAAGAATTCAGGTTTGCGGGTTCCGTAATGTCCTTAAACTCAAGATCACCCATATTGATATATAGCCGGTTGGTGACCTTGTTGCCCGTGAAGAACACGTCCGGCAGTCCGTCATTATTGAAGTCGGCCGTAGCCACGCCACCACCGTTGTAAATGTATTCTTCGGTAAGAATATTGAACGTATCGGATTCTACAATGGTGTTGACAAAGTCGATGCCGCTCTTGCTTTCCGGAAGCAGTTGAAAGAGTGTCCCGGGGCGTTGTTCGCACGAGATCAGGAGGATCAGGAGACAGGAAACGTGCAGAGGGCCAACAAGAATTTTTTTCATAACAGGGTGTAAAATGCAAAGGCCAATTTACATTGGCCTTTGCAATAAATGAAAATGAGTAAGTTGATAATCTCCTAGTACCCGGGATTTTGTTTCAAAACATCCGATGTCAGGATATCAATTTCCCGCTGCGGTATCGGCATGTATTCGTTCTTTCCGGCAGTAAAGGAAGCTCCGACAAACGGAGAAGCGGCTACCTTTGCCCTTTCATAGCCCAGGTAGTCGTTCAACACAGTCGCGGCTATGCCCCAACGTACCAGGTCGAAGAACCGGTGGCCTTCGTCTGAAAGTTCAAGCCGGCGTTCAAAACGAACGGCAGTCCTGGCAAAATCCTGGTCGGTCCATACCGTATTGTA
>DATBVZ010000415.1:0-5474 GCA_036515095.1 Cyclobacteriaceae bacterium
AGCGATGACGGCTAGAGGAAAGAGCATTATTGTCATTTCCAGCGAACTTCCCGAATTGTTGTACTTGTGCGACAGAGTGGGAGTGATGTTCAACGGTATAGTAAAAGCCATACTGAATAGGGAGGAAGCCACCGAAGAAAAGATTGCGGCGCTCGCTTCAGGTGTGGAGTAACCTTGTTAACCATGCAGATCAGCGAACTATTCAGGGACAGGATTTTTTCACTGGGTGCCAGCATTGTCCTGCTTTGTCTCCTCATGGCAATCCTTTTTCCCGTGGAATTCCCAACCATTGAAAACTTCTCGCAGATATTGTTGAATCTGTCCATTGATACCATCGTTGCAGTAGGAATGATGGTGCTGATGATCGCAGGGATGTTTGATTTGTCGGTGGGATCGGTAGTTGCCTTTTCCGGAGGTATGTCGGGATACCTGATGTACTACCATGATGTTAACTTTCTACCCGCTATCGCCGCAGGGCTCGTCGGATCAGTACTGATTGGATTTGCCAATGGCTGGCTTATCGCCCGCGCGGGTATAAACCCCATGATCCAGACCCTGGCGATGATGGGAATTGTCCGGGGCTTGGCCCTTATGCTGAGTGGCGCAGGCATACAAAATTTTCCTTACGAGTTTATTTACATCGGACAATCGAAACTCCTGGGCCTGCAAGCTCCCATCTGGTACATGTTGTTTGTAGTTCTCCTCTTTGCCTTTCTGACAAAACGTACTGCTTTTTTCCGGCGCTATTATTTTATCGGCGGCAACGAACGGGCGGCGAGCCTGTCCGGCATAAAAGTAAACCAAATGAAGATCTGGGCCTTTGTGATTTCGGCCACGCTGGCGGGCATTGCCGGGATTCTCCTGGCGTCACGGCTGGGGGCGGCCTTGTCTACTTCCGGTCGCGGACTTGAACTTCGTGTTATTACGGCAGTGATCCTCGGTGGCGCGAGCCTTTCAGGGGGCTTCGGAAAGATTTGGGGCGCATTCCTGGGTGTGTTGTTTATGGCATTGATCAGCAATTTGCTTATCATAAGCCGCGTTTCAGGGTACTGGCAGGAGGTGATCCTCGGCATTATCCTGATTGCCGCTGTCGGTCTCGATCAATGGCTTTTGAAAAAACTTGATAAATAGAATGATCATGCAAAGGTTGTATCTCACGTGCCTGGTGTTCATCTTGCTTTCCTGCGAACCGCCGCCACGCACAGGCAGCATGGCTGGTACTCAGATTGACGCAAAAGCAAAGTTTATAACTGCTGATGAAGTCTCACCGGATGAAGAATACGTTATGGTGACCACCGCTGTAAATCTCCCTTTGTACGTACAGCATGATCAGAAGGCATTCATTGAATGGGGAAAGAAAATGGGGGTGAAGACTTCTATTCTTGGACCTTCGGAGTGGGATGTGCCGGCGCAGATCTCCGTTATCGAACAGGTAATTCCAGGGAAGCCGGCAGGACTGTTAATAAACGGTACCGATCCCGGTATAGCGCAGGCCATCCGGAAAGCTGTAGCTGCCGGCATACCTACGATCGTTTACGACTCAGAGATCCCAAATTCGGGAAGACACGCTTTTATCGGAAGTGATTGGTACGAAATGGGGCGCCTTCAGGGTGAACGTATGGCAAGCCTTATCGGAGGAAAAGGGAAAGTGGCTTGCATGGGGATATTGGGGATGGAAAATATGGAGGCAGGCTTTCAGGGATTTCAGGATGCGTTGAAGAAATATCCCGGAATTGAGTTTATCGGCACTTATGATGACAAGGCTAACGTGGAAATCGCAGCAAAGCTTGCTGCAGACCTGCTGACGGCGCATCCCGATCTTTCCGGACTAGGTGGTTTTGACTCGAATTCAGGTCCGGGCATGGCGCTGGCGGTGAAGGAAGCCGGTAAAGTCGGAAAGGTCAGAATAACAACAGTTGATGCGGAGCCGGAGCACCTGAGGCTCGTTAAGGAAGGAGTGATTGACTACCTTGTAGGTCAGAAACGGGAACTGTTTACGTGGATGGGTGCACAATTTCTGTTTGACATGAGGCACCAGACACTTTCATTTTCATCGAGTGATGCCCGGGCGGGCGTAGTCCCTATTCCCGACGTTGTAATTACAGGCGCCATCGAGATTGACAAGACCAATGTTGATCAGTTCCTACCCGTAGAATAATGAACCAGCATATTGACATTCCGTTTGATATTGAAATGTTACCGGTTACCCGCTTGCAGGCAGGTTCTTTGAGCTGCCTGTATGAGAATGGCAATCTGAGACGGATCGAACTCGGTGGCATAGAATTACTCCGCATGATATACGGTGCGGTAAGAGACGAAAACTGGGTTACCCTGCCCTACAATACCAGCCTCGAAAATATTGAGATCGGCGAAAACAGCTTTCGGATTTCGTACCGGGCGGATTATATTCATAGAGGTCAGCAGGTTTACTCGGCAGAATTTCTGTTGGAGGGGAGGGCGGACAATTCCATTAGTGTGGAAATGAAGGGTAGAGCCCTTGAAAGCTTCACCAGGAACAGGATCGGATTGTGTGTTCTTCATCCGCGGGAAAGCAAAGGCATACCCGTTGAAGTGACCGGCCCTGATGGCGCCATCGTGAATGCCGGATTTCCGGTTACTATCAGTCCGCACCAGGTGTTGCTGGATATAAGCGCACTGAAGTACAGTATCGGACCCATCGATCTGTCCCTGGCTTTTGAAGGGGATGTCTTTGAGACCGAAGACCAGCGCAACTGGATGGACGCATCGTATAAGACATACAGTACGCCGCTCGCTATTCCGTTTCCGGTGGAGGTGAACCCGGGGGATACGGTGTTCAACAGGGTGACATTAGCGGTCGGTGGCAGTATTCTCTCCGCCGGGGCCCGTAAGTCTGTTGATACGGCAAGAAAGAAATTCGCTTTTCCTGCTATCGGGTACGAAAAGAACTACTCGGCTCCCTTGAGTGAGGGAGCGTTGGAAAAGTTAAAGACGGTCGTGTTTGATCATTACCGGGTTGAAGCAGACCTGGATGATCCTGACTGGGAAGCCAGGCTGAACGAGGCGGTCAAGGAAGCCCATAAATTCCGGACAAAGCTGGAGCTTGTCGTTTTCTTTAACCGGGATGATGGATCGGTGATCCGTGATGTAATCAAAGCGTTAAAGCCAATTCATGAAGAGGTATCCCATGTTTTACCTCTGATGAAGGGTCGCAAGGCGACGCCGGTCGGGTTGCAGGAGAATTTCTATCCTCCGATGAAGCAGGCATTTCCGGATATCTTGGTGGGGTACGGTACCGATGCCTACTTCACCGAGCTTAACCGGGAGAGGCCTCAACAAGATCTTTTTGATTTTGTAAGTTTTCCCCTGCATCCCCAGGCACACGCTCAGGATACGAGAACGATCATAGAAAACCTGGAAACCGGTCCGGACATTATTGCCACCATCAGGAGCTTTACCGGCAAGCCCATTTTTGTTTCACCCCTTACCTTCAGCAGAAGAAAAAATCCGGATGCCACCAATCCTCAGTCCGCCACAGAAAGCGTTGTTGACGAAAGGCAGCATAGCTGGTTTTGCGTAGGGTGGACACTATGGTGCATCTGTTCCCTGTGCGGCGTGGACCGCATAACCATGTATCGGACCACGGGAGCGAAAGGCATTCTTCCGGATCCTGGTCAAACGGCTTACTTGCTGGAAACATTGGCCAGGATAAAGGAATTTAGTCCGGTTAGGATGTCCGGGCAGAAGAATAGCCCCACTGGCCCCTCGATCATTCTTGAGGATAGTCGTGGTGATACCTTATCGATTAACCTGGCGGAGGGGTTTAGCTTGTGATCCTCGCCAATCTTTTTCAAAATCATCACCTATGACCCAACTGCGTGAGGATTACGGGAATGGCCACCCATCCGATGACCGGGGTACGCGCAACCGGCGTTTCGAAAGGTGCCGTTGATCTTTTTTACTGAATCCTTTTCACTGATCTCCGGTACTTCAGCTCCGGTTTGAGCAGAACTTGCCTTGTCTTGATCTCTTTGTTGTTGAGCATAAAGAAGAGGTATTTAACAGCTATTCTGCATATTTCGCGGGTAGGTTGGGTGATGCACGTCAGGGGAGTAGCGAGATAGTCGAGATAGGGATGGTCATCGAACGTGATGATTGAAATTTCATCGGGCACGTTTACATTTTCCTCCTTCAATGCCTTAATGCATCCCATTGCAATGGTGTTGCTGAGCGTGAAAATAGCCGAAGGTCTTTTTTTCAGCTGGAGTAGTAGCTTAGTCTCTTTATATCCGTTTTCAACACTGAACTCATCGCCGCTCATGCTGTATACCTTAAGGCGTGCCGCAGTCATGGCATCCTGATAACCCTTGATCCTTAGCTTATTCGGAACCGAGTCCAGAACACCCTGAATGCAGGCGATTCGGGTATGACCGTTCTCAATGAGATGACGGGTAGCCATATACGCCCCTTCATAGTTATCCGTTGAAACGTAAGGTATATCAAGATCCTCGAAATAGCGGTCGATGCACACAATCGGACGGCCACGGTCATGCAACTTTTTTATGTACTTCCAATTCTGGCTGCAGGGAGCAATCACGAGGCCTTCGATATTGCGCGATTCCATTTGTGTAATCTCCTCATTCTCAATCTCAATATTTTCATCGCTGTCGCCAATGATGGTGATATAACCCCTGTTTCGCACTTCTGTATTGATTTCACTGGCGATGTCAGCAAAGAAGGGATTGCTTAGTGAGGGGATGATTAATGCAATGGTATTGCTTTTGCCGGATTTCAGGCCTGCCGCAAACTGGTTGGGGACGTAGTTTAACCTGCGCGCAGTTTCCCTGATTTTTTGCTGCGACTTTTCACTGATCCTGAACTCTTCCCCCTTGCCGTTCAATACCCGGGATACCGTCGTAATAGAAACTCCGGCCTTTTTGGCGATATCCACAATGCTTACTTTCTGACTGGCCATAGCGCGCGTATACGAACAAACACCTAATTAAACCACTTATTCTTCAAAGATACGGTTTTAAAGAAAAAATTTTCGGCCGCAATGTCCCGGTTAGCTATCCTGCAGCAGGATTAGAACAAACGTTTATCGAATCTATACAATATATGGGATGCCGCATAACACATTTTATGCGTTGTTAATATTCTGATATACAAACATTTATGACTATATCATTCGATTGTTTTACATTTTGTGAACAAACGTTTGTGCAAATTGCTCCATTTTTTTAGTATTGCATGGTATCCACAATAACGCTTCGCTATGAAACTACAAGTACATCATCGCCGCAACATCGTCATGAATTACCTTTGGCTGCCCCTGCTACTGTCAGGACAGCTTTCCCTGGCTCACCATCATGCCGGACATGAAAATACCAACCTTGGCCAGCAACAGTCCATTGCTGTTAGTGGCAGGATCGCCTCTGCCGGTGACAACGAAAGCCTTCCGGGTGTCAACATTGTAATCAAAGGCACGTCGGTCG
>DATBVZ010000416.1:0-4552 GCA_036515095.1 Cyclobacteriaceae bacterium
TGCCTGGAAGCTGTCGCCGCGATAGATTTCCCATTTTGCGGGGGTGCTGCCCCATTCATTGAGGAGCGCCTTGAACGGCTGCAGCCAGCCCATTGGATTTTTCAGAGCCCTTGAATTGACAATATCCCCGGTAATCACAGCAATCATAGATCAAATATCGTCTATAATAGCGATATTTGCAAATATCTCTTTAAATGAGGATAATTCAATATATCGTTTAAAATGACGATTATTGAGATCAACGGCCTCTCGTTCCTTTTTCCCGACACCCCTACTTATATACTTATATACTTATGTACTTATATACTTATACACTTATACACTTATACACCTACCCTCCTATCTCCCCACCCTATACAGCCTTCCCTGGTCGGTAACCACATACAACGCGCCATCCTTACCCTGGGTAATGTCCCTGAACCGCTGGGCTTCATCGGCGAGCAGACGCTCCTCTCCCACCACCTTGTTGTTCTCAATTACCAGACGGGCTATGTGCGAACTGCTTAATCCACCGATAAACAAATTGTTCTCCCATTCGGGAATATCATTACCACTGTAGAATGTCATTCCGCTGGGCGACAGCACCGGATCATAGTAATACACCGGCTGTTCCATTCCCTCCTTCTGCTGGATGGCATCCCCCACCTTGCCACCGCCGTATTCGATGCCATAGGTAATGACCGGCCAGCCGTAATTTTTTCCCGGCCGGATGAGATTCACCTCATCACCGCCTCTGGGACCAAACTCTGTTTCCCAAAGGTCTCCGGTTACCGGGTGGAACGCGAGGCCCTGTACATTTCTATGACCGTACGAATACAATTCAGGCCGGGCGTCTGATCTGCCTTCGAAGGGATTGCCGGGTGCCGGTTTTCCTTCCGGGGTGATACGGATCACCTTACCCAATGAGGTATTGAGATCCTGGGCCAGGGGTCGTGTTTCCAGGTCGGAGCGCTCGCCGGTACTGAAAATGATATTTCCTGTTTTGTCAAAGAGGATCCTTCCACCGTAATGCAGCGTGCTGCCATGGGCGGGTGTCGCCTGGTAGATGACCTGGGCATTTTCTATCGTCTTCTCGTCATCAGCCAGCCGGCCCTTGGCAACTGCTGTCAGGTTTCCACCGGTTACCGGTTGGGAGAATACCCAGTACACCATTCGGTTATCGGCGAATGACGGGTCAAGGGTGAGTCCCAGTAGTCCGCCTTGCTCGGCAGAGTTCACTTTTGGCAGACCGGTGATAGGTTCGCTCAGCGTTCCGTCCTCGGAAGCTATGCGCATCGTGCCGGTCTTTTGGGTGATCAGAAATCTGCCGTCCGGGAGATTGGTGATACCCCAGGGTTGATCCAGCCCTTCAGCAAGGACCTTGAATTCGTATGGGGTGGTAGTCCTCACGCCGGCAATACGGGTCTGGCCTTCAAAGGCAGGCTTGTAGTCGGTGTTCGGCTCCTTGGTTTCAACCGGTGCCAGTGTGGAATCCGCGGCCGTGTTCTGGTTGTTCTCGTCAGAAGAAGTGCTGCTGCTGCAGGAAGAAAGCAGCACTGCGAAGGCGGTAGCTCCTATAAGGAAAATTTTGTTCATGTGCATATTAGATATAGTGTCTGTTGATCAATAAATACGGGCGTGTAAAGCTAGCAATATTCTTTTAACCGGGGGAGTTTGGCTGTTCGGCTTTAAAACGGGGGCAGCCTGAACGTATGCAAGGTAATAATGAATGGCGCGGTAGCGGATAGTTTGGATGCGGGGAGCTATTTTCCGTCATCAACCCGGAATTTCACGGGGCAGGTTAGGTGGGCTAACCGTTAGGGATCGCTCCGGTATTATCAACAATTCGCCGGATTGCCGTATCCAGTTCAGAAGAAGAGTTTTTCAGGTAATCGGTCAATTCTACAATGGTTTCGTCCCCGTACATGCAGGCATGCCTCCCTAACAAATCTGCCAGTCCCATGACACGGGCTAACGGACCTCTCACGTCATGCGATTGCACCCATGCAATTTCATTCAGTTTAGTGTTCTGTTCACGGATGGCCTGCACATTTCTAACGCGTTCCGAAACATCTCTTCCAATGGCAATGTAATGGTTGAATTTTCCGGTGTTATCGACAACCGGTGCTATTGCCATATGAATCCAAAATTCGTCCCCATTCTTTTTATAATTAACGATCTCAATGTCGCAAGGCTCCGATCGTTCAAAGCATGCCTTTAAATAGGCCAACTGTTGCTTGTCCGACTTGGCGCCCTGGAGAATGCGAAGCGTTCTTCCGATGATCTCATTCCTGTCGTAGCCTGTCAATGCAAGCAGGGCGTCATTCACGTACACGATCCTGGGGCCCGTGGCATCATGTTCTCTGGTTTCGATAATGAATATGGCATCCGAAGCATTGGTTACCACCGATTCAAGTAACTTCGATCGATCATCTTCCCTTTTAAATAACGTAACATCATGCGAGCAGCAGACCACGCCTGAAATTCTATTGCCGTTTCGAATCGGATGATACGAAGTCTCCATCCAAAACTCCACCGGGGTTTCCGTACGCTCTATTGTGGCGAATGTTTCCCCCGAAAATGCGCGTTCATACGATGCCATGAGGTGCAACCCGGGGACCAAGGCATCGCTTCCCCTACTTGCCGTATGGCCGTAAAGTTTTTTAACCTTTTCATTAAACGCACGATTAGACTCAATGAGTCTGAAATCCTTATCCACACTCCACATCAGGTCATCTGTATTATCCACGAGCTCGCGCAGTTTGCCGCTTTCGATCGCCTTATCCTTTAAATGTTCCAGAATTGACCCATCCATTTCAACACAACGTTAGTCTTTTCACCCATTTATCAAAAAACGCAAAAGCCCATTCTTCTGCCGCCAGGCAGACGATGAGCTCACTTCTAAGATAAGGACTAATTAACCACTTTGCTATTGTTTATGAACATAATTTCATACGTGAAATCAAATGGTTGATCTTATTGGGGACAGACTCAAGATCGGAAAGCACGGACACCCTGTTTCCCTGGCTCGTGTGCCAGCACGGACCAATTTTAAGCAGACTTTAGGACCGTTATTTTCCCGTGCCCTGTGCCACCAATGGGATTTTCCATGCTCTGAAAGACACGGCGATTCGCACAATCTGTCTCCAACTATCTACAGGCCGAAGGAATCAGGTTCAAAAATTTCAAATTCACCTGTCCAGCAAACCAGTCACGTACCGGATCCCCCGGCAACTGACATTGAAACACCTGAAAAAAACAAACCTATGCCCGTCCCCCTGATTGCAAAGGAAATTTAGCCCGATCCAAACACCAAACAATAATGGTTTACGAAATTCAGACATTAAGCAAATCCTTGCGGTATTTTAGCGGACTGGTTTGCGTGTATTTTTTAAAGAAGTTATTGAAGTGTGTTACTTCGGCAAAGCTAAGAGCAAAAGCAATCTCCGACACATTCCAATTGCTGTGACGCAACAGAATTTTCGATTCCTGCAGAACACGTGCAGCGATGAGTTGCGTAGTGGTTTTCCGGGTGGTTTCTTTCACTGCCCGGTTCAGGTGATTAACATGCACATTCAGTTGATCAGCAAAATCAGAGGCCGAACGCAACTGAACGGCTGGGTGTAAATCGTCAATCGGAAACTGGCGCTCCAACAACTCCAAAAACAAGGTGGAAATCCGTTGGGAAGCATTGTGCGGTTGAATGTCCAGATCTTTCTGAGGCTGCATCTTCAGCGCAAAGTGCAGGAGTTCGAATATCTGGGTTCGAATCACATCGTACTTGTATTTGTAGTCAGTATTAAACTCCTTCGACATCCGCTCGAAAATTTCACTGACACGGCCGGTTTCCTCATCGGACAGTTCAAAAATGTGCGCTCCGCCCGGTTGGAAGACTTCGTACTGATTCAACTGTCCAAACTGGTGAAAGAAGTGCTGATTGAAAATGCAGTAAATTCCTTCCCGGATTTTGTCCAGGTGTTCCCACTTATAAGGGATCAGGGGATTAGAGAACGACACTGCCTGTTTTTTTATTTCGACCACCTGATCGGCAAAGTGAACCTGGCTGTTGCCTTTCACCAAGATAATTTTGTAGAAGTCTCTCCTTCGGTAGGGTATGTTCGTTGGCTTCCCTTCTACATAGGGCTCCAGCCGGAAAAGATTAAAATGCCCTATGTCATTTCGGATGGCATCCTGCATCCAATGGAATTTCCGTCGATAAAATTCCTCTAAACTCTCAACCTTATCCATGATACTAATTTACAAAAATTAAAAACTCAACCTTACCGCAATGAATCATCCTGGCGAAGTGATACCCGCCATGGTCATCCATTCCCAGATAACAGACTTGTGGACTAAGTCGCGCAGTCAATTGTTCCGCGAGATTGATGTGCGAAAAATTGCTATCGATTCCAGGGAAGTTGCAAAAGAATTCCGGCGGCCGAAGCTTTGGTAACGATTTTCAAAGCAATAATTACGATTTTCAAACAATCTGGGGTAATTGGAGTTCGCTAGTTCGCATTGTAACGTTGGGGTAAAAAGAGATTCCCCAAATTCTCCATGGATCGAAGGAATT
>DATBVZ010000417.1:0-5734 GCA_036515095.1 Cyclobacteriaceae bacterium
TGCAGGATTATCACAATTACTTTTCCTTCATAACTGTTTTTCCGAATGGTCACTTTGATTTCATTTTCATCGACGGAAGGGCGCGGATAGAATGCACGCTCAACGCAATACCAAAGCTGAAAAAAGGAGGAATGCTGGTGCTGGACAACTCCGACAGGGACCGGTATGCACCGCTATTCAAGGTATTGGAGCATTGGCCGCGGGTTACCACCACAACGGGATTGTTCGATACAACGATTTGGTTTAAACCTGAGACAATGTGAAGCAACTGCTGTACAGAATAATCTATCAC
This sequence comes from Cyclobacteriaceae bacterium, assembly GCA_036515095.1. Lineage (GTDB taxonomy): Bacteria > Bacteroidota > Bacteroidia > Cytophagales > Cyclobacteriaceae > ZC4RG29. Next base: position 293 of record DATBVZ010000417.1, read on the forward strand.
CCATCCATAAATTGGTTGCTAAGAAATCTTAACAAGGTCCTCTCTCCATTTCTCCCGGACTCCGTAAGGATCCCCCCCTCCGGAATTCTTACTATCCGCCTGAAGGATACCCGTTTCAAGTTCTGCACAAATCAAACCAATTACACAACCCAGATCATATTCTGGAATGGCGCTTATGCCATGGAGTACACGGCCATTTTTGAAACGCTCATCAGGCATTGTTCCTGTTTTTATGATATCGGCGCCCATGCAGGCTACTATTCGCTGATCGCGGCCGCCCAAAATCCCATAGTACACGTAGTATCTTTTGAGCCAGCCACCGGTCCGTACCACTATCTCGAAAGGAACATACATGTCAACCGTTTCGGAAAAAGAATTCATCCTTACCAAATGGCCATAGGTGACAAAAACGGAATGACCGGGTTTCTCGAGGCAACGCATCACAAGTACAGGCACCTGAAGCATAATCTGCTGGCGATCAGCAATCTCAGTGAAAACAAGGCAGGCCGGACAATGAAGAAAGTTGAAGTACCCGTTTCGACGCTCGACGATTTCATCCGTACCCACATTGAGCCGGTCCCGGACCTAATCAAAATGGACACGGAAGGAACCGAGGATCTTATCCTGGCGCACAGCAAAGAGGTACTTATGAAGAGACCTATCATTATTTGTGAGACGCTGTTCAATACGATTGAGGCTGAACTCGAGCGCATCATGGAACAACATGGATATCACTTTTTCAATCATCGTAGCGGGAAACTGCTTCCGGTAAAGTCAATCAGGCGCTCCCACGACGACGGCATCAGGGATTGCTTCTTTGTGCCCCCTGAAAAGGAGCCCCTTATCCGGGGATTTCTGGACCGGTCTGCGATTGATCGGTAAACAGCCCCTTGTTCATTAACCTGGCCGCTCCCTCCAAACACACTTTCCCGTTTTCATCGAGGATCTTTCCGGCGATGGCCAGTGTACCTTTTGTTGGATCCGTTTCCAGAATGGTGAACGAGGCTCTATAGCGCTGGTCTGCAAACATGGGCCGTCTGAAATTTAATTCCTGTGACAGGTAGACGGAACCCTTACCGGGAAAGAGGGTGCCGAACACTTTGGAAAAAACGCTCCCGGAGAGAAATCCATGGAGGATCGGTCTCCTGAATGGTGTCGTGGCAGCGTAGGCGGCATCCAGGTGGACCGGATTACTATCGCCGGTGACTTCGGCAAACCGCTCCACGTCGGCCTGGGTAAAACTGAAAGCGTGTTCAAAGCTTGCGCCGGCGACGGGTTTAACAGGCTGCTCCACGTTAGACCATTCTATTATCTGACAAATTACTTGATCAATCCCTTGGTAAAGGCATATTTTACAAGGCCCGCGGTGTTCTTGACCGCCATCTTGTCCATAATCGCCGCCCGCTGATTCTGTACCGTACTTTCGCTGATATCAAGCTGGTTGGCGATCTCCCTCATGGTAAATTCCTCACAAATCAGCCTGATGATCTCCATATCCCGTGCCGAGAACTGAGGCGCCTCCCTGCGAATACGCGTAACCTGAATCGCGAAATTCCGCAGTGCCCGGATCACCAGATCGTTGTGGTAAAAATCCTTGTCAACAACAGCATAAATCGCCCGCTCGACCTCCTCGGGCGGTGCGCCTTTTGAAAGGTAAGCATGCGCACCCATGCTGATGAGTTGTTGGATATATTCTTCGGAGTCTTCCATTGTGAGCATCACGACCTTTACCTGCGGGTGATGCCGCTCCATCCATTCACACACCTCATCACCGCCCATTATCGGCATATGCAAGTCGACCAGGATAACATCGGGCGGTGACTCTGCCACCATCCTGATCAACTCCTTGCCGTTGCCGGCTTCCTTGATTTCCCCTACCCTCCGGAATGAATGAATTAGCCGGATAAGACCCTTGCGAAAGAGAATGTGATCGTCAGCAAGATAAACCCTGATTTTCGAAGATCGCTTCATGGTTATGTCTCAGTGTTGCGCAAAAAATACGAATGGAAACCGATATCCTCTCAATTGGTGTTGCTCATGGAAACCTCCATGGGCAGGCGCAACCGTGCCATATTCCCTTCGGGAAGGCCTTCGTTTGTAAATTCAGCTCCGATGAGTTCTGCTCTGTTTAAGATGTTATTGAGGCCGAGCCCGGCCGACTGGTATTTCTCAGCAAACCGGTAGTTGTAGCCGTCATCGCGGATCTCCACCGTAAGCCCGTCATCCTGCCATGTCAGAAGTACATGAATCCGCCAGGGCGACGCGTAACGAAGCGCATTGTTGATCACCTCCTGGATGATCCGGAAAATATGAAGTTGTTTTTCCTTGCTCAGCGAAAAATGATCACCGCTCTCCGTGAACTCTACCTTGGCCACACAGGATGAATTGATCCTGTTAACCATCTGGATGAGCGCCCTGCTCAACCCGAAACTTTCCAGAAACGAGGGCGACGTTATCCGCGATACTCCTTTTACATATTCAATGGCGCTATCAAGGGCATACTTAAGCTCTTTAAGCGCATCGTTCGACTCAAAAATGAATAAACCCTGCTTTTCTATCAGCCCAAGATTCATCTTCATAGTCAGAAGAAGCGAGCCCAGCTCATCGTGCATATCCTGGCCGATATCCCTTCTCTCCTTTTCCTGAGCTTCGATACCTATGCTGACATTCTCAATCTTCAGCAGGCGGTTCTCTTCCTTAAGCAGGGCAATCGCCTTCTTGTATCTGCGGCGGCCAACATAACAGTATGACCCCACCGCCAGCGTTGCCACACTCAGTATTCCGATGATCAGCAGCATGTTCACTTTGTACTTAACCTGATTAGGGGAGTCTCAAAATTACTTATAAATTGATTCAAAAATGCATTCCATGATTCATACTTTTGGCAAAAATATCAGGGTTTTTTCGTCAGCCTGACTAAATCATGCAAATCCGGGACTCCGGCTATCAGCCGTGTGCCTTGTGTGTCCGCACAAATCCATGATTTTTTTCCCTAATCTTGTCCACGTATCTGATTTCCATATCTAATCCTGTTAATTCTGTCTCCGCGTGTAACATAACCCATGGGAATAGCAATCAGGCAAAGTATTTTTACCTCTATCGTTTCCTACGCAGGCATAGCCATCGGCTATGTAAATCTGCTCTATCTCTATCCCCGGTTTCTTGATCCGGAGCAAATCGGACTCCTGCGCACTGTCCTTGATGCCGCCTTGCTCCTGGCTCCTTTTGCACAAGTTGGGCTGGCACAAAGCATTCTTCGTTATTATCCCCACTTTGCCGGAAAACCGGACAAGGGCAAGGGTTTTATAAACTTCATTCTGCTGTTATCCGTATGCGGCTACGGTGCCTTTCTGCTCATTTTCCTGACTTTCCGGGAGGATTTTCTGTCTTTCTTCCAGGATAATGCGCCGGTCATTGAACAGTATGTCAGCCTTATCCTTTCACTCGTGTTCATTGTGATGGTGATCACACTGCTGGAGTACTATTCCCGCTCCCTGATGAAGTTTGTCGTCCCGGGTTTCCTCCGGGAGGTAGGACTCCGGCTTATGCAGGGAATTCTTGTGAGCCTCTACTTTCTGAACATGGTGACTTTTCACCAACTCCTCGCCGGTTCGGTACTGATCTACCTGATAAGCCTTGTCGCTCTCATCGTTTATCTCGCACTATATGGGCACCTTGGCACCGGTCTAACCTATCGTTCAGTCCCGGTAAGAAAAATGAAAGAGATCATGGCGTACAGCGGCCTGAGCCTGCTCACATCGGGATCAATGATCATTATCGGCAAACTGGATAGCCTCATGGTTACAGGATTGGCCGGGTTAGCGGCTAACGCCATATATACTACCGCATTCTACATGGCAACCGTAATTGAAATCCCTAAACGGGCTATTTCCCAGACATCGGCCACGCTCATAGCGCGTGCATTTGAACTCAACGATATGGCCGAAGTCAGGACGATCTATCAAAAGGCCGCACTGAACCAGTTCATAGCAGGCGCTCTCCTGCTTATCGGCGTATGGGCAAACCTGGACAACATTTTCCAGTTCATGCCCAGGGGGGAAGTCTTTCAGGCGGGTAGCCTGGTAGTAATTTGGGTAGGACTTGCCAAATTGTTCGACATGGCATTCGGTCCCAATAGTGAGATTATTGTTATGTCAAGATACTACTGGTTCAACATGGTAACGCTGATCCTGCTGGCTGTCACGGTGATCCTCTCGAACTATATTTTGATCCCGGTTTACGGGCTCACCGGAGCTGCGTATGCTACGGCACTCTCCCTGATCCTGTTTAATATCATCAAATGGATCTTTGTTCTTGTGAAACTGGGCCTGCAGCCATTTAGTCAGGCTTTTATTAAAGTAGTTATCATTTGCGTACTTGTCGCCGCACTAAATCTGATCCTTCCAAAAATTGAAATCGTTTTTGCTGACATCATGTACAGGTCCTCCATACTTTCAGTGGCCTATATAACACTGATCCTGTTGAGCAACAGTTCAACTGAGGTGAGGAAGGTCTCAGAAGCATTATGGGATTGGCTGCGGGGCCATTCAAAGTAGTTCCACAAGGGTGCGGGTAAGTTCACGCCTTGAATATTTCATTGTCGCTTCACGCAATGGCTTTCTCACGGGCACACCGTTCCATTTCGCAAATTCAGCGAGCAGAAAGTTCTCGATTGCCGGAGCGTCTGTCGCCTCCACCATGCCTCCTGCCCCGGTCTCTTTCAGGAGGGAGGCGGTATCGCCAAGCGAAGGCCCGATGCCCAGGATTGGAAGACCGGTAGCAAGGTACTCAAAAAGCTTTCCGGGCATATAGCCTTCTGCATCCTTGTACCCGTGAAGCACAATCAACAACAAGGCAGCATCACCGTAGCGTGTCATCAATTCGTTGTGGGGGACACTACCAACGAAGGCGGTTGACCGGTTCAGTACAGGGTCCTGTTCCACCTCCGATTGAAAGGCAGGGTGAACTTCACCGATGAATTCCATCCGCACGCTTTTGCGAAACAATTCATTCACTTCAAGCAGCTTCCTGAGAACGCGCATGAACGGCCGTGGATCACATCGTTCGTTAATTATCCCCACATGCCTGATGATGTAATCCGGTGACGCGCGAAAGGGTATCCCGCTAACGTCGTCTTCGTCAAATCCATTGGTAATGAGGTGAACACGGCGATGCGACAGCCTGCTGAATTGATCCCTGTAAAAAGGCGTGATGGTAATCAGTTCATCGGCAGCCTTCAGCACCTTCGCTTCAAGTCGCTCGTGAATTCGCCGTGCAATACGGCCGACCTTAAGGCTTTCCAGGAAGCCCCACCGGCTCCACGGATCCCGGAAATCGGCAAGCCAGCGAACGCCCGGGAATTTTTTTTTCAGGTCATAGCCGATCAGGTGGATGCTATGAGGCGGGCCTGTTGTAACGATCGTATTTATGGCGTTGTCGCGG
>DATBVZ010000418.1:0-4995 GCA_036515095.1 Cyclobacteriaceae bacterium
GATAACCATGGTCAAAATTTTATTCGTTTGCCTGGGAAATATCTGCCGGTCACCCCTGGCCGAAGCCATTTTCAATCATAAGGTGAGGGCCATGGGACTGGAAACCAGATTCCGGGCCGATTCGTCAGGAACTTCAGATTATCATATTGGTGAACCGCCGGACACCCGGGCTATCCGGAATGCGATGAAAAATGGCGTAGTAATGAAACACGCCGGACAGCAATTGAAAGTTTCGGATCTGAATGTTTACGATTACGTGTTTGCGATGGATAATAACAACTACGACGCTATTATCAGGGTATCCCATGGCACACCGTTCAGGGCAAGGATCAGTCTTATCCGTGAGTTTGATCCCCACGAAGAAGGAGGCGAAGTTCCCGATCCTTTCTTCGGCGGAGAAAAAGGCTTCCAGGAAGTCTTTGACATGCTCGATCGCTCGATCGAAAACCTGATTGAATTCCTTAGAGACAATGAGGCAATGAGTGAATGAGTGAATGAGTGAATGAGTGAATGAGCTCTCTGAAAATTATTACGCTCACCCCATACCTCAACCTTATACCCCTATACCCATATATACCTTTATACCTGCCTACGCTCAACCACCGTCGGCTGGGTGTTTGAGTGTAGCTGAGGACACCGAAGGCACGACATCCAACCGTTTTTCATCCACCAGCGCAGGGAGCGCAAAGTAAAATACAGAACCCCGGCGGGGTTCGCTGTTAACCCATATCCGTCCGCCGTTTTTTTCCATAAACTCTTTGCAGAGGACAAGGCCGAGTCCGGTTCCTGTCTCATTCGCCGTGCCCCTGGTCGTATGCTTGGTGTCGATCCTGAAGATCTTTTCGATCACCTCTTTGTCCATACCTACTCCCGTGTCGGTCACAGAAACGATCACTTCACCCTGCCGCCGGGTGATATCCAGTTTTATGGCGCCACCCTCGGGTGTAAATTTAATTGCATTGGATATCAGGTTCCGGATAACGGTGTTGATGGAATTCCTGTGTGCCTTAACCATCACGTCCTCCCGCGGTTCATGCATGATGGCAATCTTCTTGTTGTGTGCCTGGGCGCACAGCAGCGATTTGTTTTCATCCAGCAAGGCTGTCAGGTTAAATGGCTCCGGCGGGAATTGGTTGGTGCCGGTCTGGGAACGGGACCATTCCAGCAGATTTTCGAGCAGGCCAAAAAGGTTTTTCACGGATTCGTCAAGATCTCTTGCCAGGGTCTGGATCTCAGCCTGGGTCAGGTTGTCCATGTGATGGATAAGCAGTCCTGAAAATGAAGTAAGGGAATTCAGCGGTCCCCTGAGATCATGACTTATGATGGAAAAGAATTTGTCTTTTGTGGCGTTCAGTTGCTGCAATTGCAGGTTCTTGTGCTTTACTCTCTTGTGCGCCACCTGCAGCCTGCGGTTCGATTTCTTGTTCTGGAGGTAGGAATACAGGATCAACACCCCGATAATCAGGATCAGGGCCACAAGCGCATAGAGAAAATTCCGTATCGATTTCTGGGTTTTTAGCTCTTTCTCCCTTTGCACGCGATCCAATTCAAGCTGGTCGATCTGCGATTCTTTTTTGTCGACAACATAGCGGTTTTGAATTTCAAGGAGCCGGCGTTCCGTTTTTTCGTTTTGTATAAAATCAATAATGGCATAGTGATTTTCCTTATACTCCAGTGCTTTCTGGAAATCGCCACGTTCCTTATGACACGAGCTAAGCAATTCATAGCTCTTGCTGATCTGAGTCTGGGAATGCGACTCCAGGCCTGCCCCCAATGCAAGATTCAGGTTTGCAATTGCCCGGTCGTAGTTCTTTTTCAGGTAGTAGATTTCGCCAATGTTGTTGTAGGATTCAGCGAGTTCCTTTTTATCCCCGAGGCGCCTTCGGATCTGAAGCGCAACCCTGTGGTTAGCCAGGGCGCGGTCATCGTTTTTCATGAGGTGATAGAGCTTGCCGATATCGTTAAGTGAATGCGCCTCGTTCTTCCGGTCCCTGATGGATCTTCGTATTGACAGCCCAAGCCGGTGACTGCGGAGGGCCTCATCGTAGTTCCCCTGAATGCTGTGGAGGTTGGCCAGATTGAACAGTGCCTCGGCCTCTACTTCCGGTTGCCCTATCCTTACCTTGTTGGCAAGCACCAGTTCAAAGCTTTCGAATGCCTTTTCTATATTACCGAGCGCCGCGTACACTGTACCCAGCTTGTTCAGTATGAACGCATATATACGCACATTCCCGGTCTCTTCATTGAAGACAAGGGCTTGCTCAAGCGATTCTGCGCTCCTTTCATTGTTACCGACTTCCGCGAATACCTGTGCGATAGCGATGTAGCTGAATACCTGTTCGGCAACAAGTCCCAGGGTATCTTCAATGGTAAGTGATTCGATGAAGTTGTCCAGGGCCAGGTCGTGATTGCGGGCCTTGGTAAGGTGAATCAGCCCCAGCGTTTTCAGCGCGTGTGCGGCCTTTACAGGTTCAGCCGATGCCTTTGCTTCCTCCACGTTGCGGGTTGCCTCAGCAATCAGGACCTCCGCGACGGAATCGTTGGTTTCCTGAAAAAATTGGGTATACCACGCAAGCATGGCGTCATAATCCTGTGCTGCGGCCGCACAGAATGTGATTTGAAAGACAATAAAAGTTATGATCAATCTCCCGCTCCAGGCCATTACTCCAAAGAGTTTCTACAAAATTGCAGAAAAAACAGTGCTATAATTGGATGAACTCGCCCCAAACCTTACACTGGGCGCTGCGGGGTAAAGGTTCTACGAACAGCCTTTTTCATGCAACCACTGATCTGTAATTGCCTGTTACTAAAACAGTTTCAGTTGATCCGGCGGATCCGGTGCCGGTACGTTGTGATTTGGTTCCCCGAAGTTGGACAAACCGATTCCCAGCAGACGAATTTTCTTACCTTCCGGTTCGGTTGAAATCAACAACTGCCGGGCCGCTGTGGCTATGGTTTCGGCATCATTAATAGCATGTTCAAAAGAGCGACTGCGCGTAACCAGCTTAAAATCATGATACTTGATCTTTAACGATACGGTTCTGCCCTTCAAGCCGTGGCGTAGGAGTCGTTCGTGAACGATGACAGCGATCTTATCCAATTCGGCTTCCATCTCCTCCATGAGTGTGAGGTCCTTCGGAAACGTATCCTCGGCGCTTAAGGATTTCGTTTCACGCTGAGGATGCACCGCCCTCGTGTCGTTGCCCCTTACGATGTCGAAGAAGAACCGCCCGGGTTTACCAAAATGACGGATCAGCTGTGCCTGTGAAAGTTTTTTCAGATCGGCGCCGGTGAAGAGTCCCATTTGTTTCATCTTGCCCGCAGTGACTTTGCCTACGCCGAAGAATTTTTCTACGGGTAATTCTTCCATAAAACTTTCAATGCGGGAGGGACCAATAAACGTCAGTCCGTCGGGTTTGTCCATGTCGGAAGCGATCTTAGCAACGAACTTATTTATTGAGACGCCGGCGGAGGCGGTCAGCTGCAATTCACTTTTGATTGCATGCCGGATTTGCGTGGCGATCTCGATGGCCGAGCCGATGTTAAGTTTGTCATGCGTAACATCGAGGAACGCTTCATCTAACGAAAGGGGTTCGATCAGGTCAGTATAACGATGGAAGATTTCGCGAATGCGAATGGAAACTTCCTTGTAAACGTCAAAGCGAGGCCTCACAAAGATGACTTCGGGACAGAGTTGCTGCGCTTTTTTAGAGGGCATGGCTGACCGTATGCCGAATTTCCGCGCCTCATAACTTGCTGTTGCAACTACGCCGCCGCGCCCTATCGGACTTCCTCCAACGACGATCGGCTTTCCCCTGTAAGCAGGATTGTCGCGCTGCTCAATGGAAGCATAGAAGGCATCCATATCGATATGAATGATCTTGCGGTACGAGCTGACAGTCTGCTTATCCATGCGACTGCAAATATACCATCAGCGGAAAGATGATACCATGTTTAATGCGGACGGATGCGTATGGATGTGTGGATGGGTAGTATAAATGGGTTTGTAGTTAGGTTTAGGGCAAAGGCGGTATTAGGTAGGTATTAGGTAGGAGACCCACCGGCATGCGTCTTTACCTGATACCTAACATACTAAATACCCGATACCGTCTCCAGACTTATCCCAAAAAATGCGTCCTTTGATAAAAGATCCCTTAATTTTTCCAACAATAGACGGGTCTTTTGCTATTTTAGAGCCTGACCCCAGCGTCGGAAAATGGTTCACAAAAAACACAATGAAAGCAATCCACGCCGTTTGTAGTATGCCTTTCATTCTGCTGATGCCATTGGTGCTGACTTTGGCGTGTACGCGGAAGAAGGCGGCCAACACCGTAGCAGTGCCTGTCGAAAACACGCTCGGAGTAATTTCGAAGGGGTATATCTTCGATGATGACCAACCGTTCGCGCAATGCCATGCGTCTACGATAATCCGGACCGGGGATGACAAATTCCTTGTCGCCTGGTTTGCCGGTACTCATGAAAAACACGATGACGTGGGGATCTGGATTTCCAAAGGCTTACCCGGCGACTGGTCTGTTCCGATTGAGATTGCCAAGGTGAGAAATGATGCGCACTGGAATCCGGTACTTTTTGAAACCCCGCAGGGAAGGATCATCCTTTTCTTTAAAGTAGGAAAAGTGATTGACGAGTGGGAGACGTGGTTCATGGTCTCAGAGGATTACGGCAATACATGGACCGGCGCCAGCGAACTGGTACCGGGTGATAAGGGCGGCCGCGGACCTGTACGAAACAAACCGATCGTGTTGTCTGATGGCAGCTGGCTGGCGCCGGCATCGAATGAGAACGAAGACGTGTGGAACGCATTCACCGACAGGAGTGAAGATCAGGGCAGAACCTGGAAGGCAACACCATACATTCTCGTCGACAGGAACCTGATCCCTGAAGAAGGGGTCATTCAACCTACGTTGTGGGAGTCTCCGCCCGGTCAGGTGCATATGCTGCTGAGAAGTTCTTCGGGCTCGATTTGCAGGAGTG
>DATBVZ010000419.1:0-3557 GCA_036515095.1 Cyclobacteriaceae bacterium
TGCCAAAAAATGCGCCTCCCGCATTCCTTCTGGCTGCGAACGATGACGCCTGTTGTTCGAGTCCCGTAATAAAACTGGTTCGGATGTATCATGAGGCAGGGATCCCGGTTGAACTTCATCTTTACGCAAAAGGCTCGCACGCTTTTAACATGGGGTACCGCTCATCCCTGAATTCTATCCGGGGATGGCCCCAGCGTATGGCGGATTGGTTAACTGACAATGCAATTCTTGATCCCGATAATGAACAAGCGAACAGGTAAATTGTAATCGTATGAAAAGTACAAGAAGGGATCTTCTAAAGACCGCGATGGTTGCACCGTTGATCGTACCCGTATTGGGCTTCCCAGCAATAGGACGACCGGCTCCATGGGGTAAGCTCATTGGCCTTAAGACGAGCCTGAATGCTTTTTCCTTCAACGCACCACTTCTGGACGGCACCATGAGCCTGGAGGACATGTTTGAATTTTGTTCCGGGGCTGGTTTTGCGGCCGTAGACATCACAGCCTACTATTTCGCCGGTTATCCGGAAGTTCCTTCGGACGAACTCCTTTACAGTACAAAAATGAACGCGTTCCGGTTGGGACTGGACATCAGCGGCACAGGCGTGCGCAACGACTTCACGGAACCCGACCAGCGGAAGCGGACAGCCAGTGTAGCATTGGTTAAGAGATGGATAGAGGCGGCTGAAAAATTAGGTGCTCCGGTGGTCCGGATATTTTCGGGTAACCAGTCGCCCGATGGATATACACGTGAACAGATCCTTAAATGGATGTTGCAGGATATCCGGGAATGTGTCACTTATGGAAAAGATCATGGCGTTGTGGTTGCGATTCAAAATCATAACGACTTCATCAAAAGGGCGGATCAGGCAATTGAAATTGTAGAGGCAATTGGTTCTGAATGGTTCGGTCTCATCCTCGATACCGGAAGCTATCGCGTCGGGGATCCGTATGAGGAGGTAGCGAGAACTGCCTCGTATGCGGTGAACTGGCAAATAAAGGAAAAGGTCTTCATCGACAACAAAGAGGTAGATGCTGACGTGCCCAGGCTGATTTCCATTATTGGGGAATCGGGCTACAAAGGCTATCTGCCCATCGAAACGCTCGGCGAGGGGGATCCCAGGGCCAAGGTCACTGCGCTTCTGGACAAACTCAACAAAGCGCTCGGGCAGGTATAACAGAGATAAATTTCAGCATATGAATACTAAAAAAAGTGCCTGCTCCGGCGGGGCTATGCAACGACGCGATTTCATAACGGCAATCGCTTCCGCAGTGGGCGCTACTTCCTTGCCGTTGGTTGCTTTCCCGGCGCTTGCGGCGAATCCACGTCCAGCGGTGGCACTGACCGTGCAGCAGGTAATTGATCTAATCCTGGCAGAAATTCCGGGTGCACCATTTCCGCAGACTGTAGATACGATTAAAGCCGGAGAGGCCAACCAGGCCGTGACAGGCATCGTGACGACCATGTTCGCCACGGTTGAGGTCATCCGGAAGTGCGCAGCACGGAATGCCAACTTCATTATTGCTCACGAGCCGACATTTTACAATCACCAGGATGATACAACGTGGCTGGAAGACGACAAGGTTTACCAATTCAAGGCTGATTTGCTGAAGAAACACGGCATTACGGTGTGGCGGTTTCATGACTATATGCATTCCCACCGTCCGGATGGCGTACGAATTGGCGTGCTTACGAAGCTGGAATGGCAGAAGTACTATGAGGAAGACTCCGCAGTGGTCACCATACCTCAGATGACGCTTGAAGATCTGCTGCGTCACGCCAAATCCAGGTTAGGTATCACGCAGGCTAAAGTGTTGGGAGATCCCAGGCAGGTCTGCAAACGTGTCGCCATAATGCCGGGCGCATCAGGCGGACGGTCCCATCTCCAGGTCCTGAAAAGGGAACGGCCTGACGTGTTCTTGTGTGGAGAAGTAAACGAGTGGGAGACCACCGAATACATCCGTGATGCAAGAGCTATGGGAGAGTCTGTTTCGCTGGTAGTGCTGGGGCACGCACTAAGTGAAGAGCCGGGCATGGAATGGCTGGTGACCTGGCTGCAACCCAAGGTAGGAGGGATCAGGGTGACTCATCTGGCATCAGGCGATCCTTATTCAGTTAACCTGAGTTAATCAGTTAACCTGAGTTAAATGAGTTCAAATAAAATGGAGGCCGCCGCACGTGGAGAAGGCGTTGGTAACGTGAAGACTATCGTCTGAATTATTTTTCCGTTAATCATCGTGCCCAATACGTAAAGATGCCTATAAAAGCAGGCCCGGAGAAATCAACGGTAATCTGTTTGAAAAATTGAAAGAGCCTGCTTGCCTCAGAGGGCCTCTTTGCCGGGAATATTTACCCAGGGATCTTGCGGGCACACAAATTGCCTGTCCGTCTCCATGCTGGAAATGTTGGTGACCGGGACGTACCTGCTCCGTCCGTTATGCTGCTTAAAGTGAAAAAATCCGGATTCGAAAAAGAACGGTTGCCACAGGTTAACCTCGTTGATTGGGATCATGTTGTCCTGGGGATCCAGATCCGTCAAGACCAGGTCGTCGTGGTGGTCTCTGAGGCGTACAATAACGCATGGTAAGTCAGGTTCACTGCCGGATTCCGGATTGTTGTATTCCGGTTCCCGGCTAACGGTTACCAGCTTAATGTCCGGGATCCGGACAAATACCATCCGGCAGGGCCATGTGGCAAAGCATAGGAAGCTATCGGCGGCCGGCACCGTATCAAATGGTCCTTCCGTGATCCACTCTTCCAACCAGGACCTGATTGAAGAAGTAATGTAATAAATCAAGGTACGGCCGGCCAGCATTTCGATTTCCAGTTTGTGCGGAAATGCCCCGTCGGCCATTTGACTTTGTTTGGTGTTCATGATGTATGCTTTACAAAAATTCTTTACATCGTGGGCTCACCGATGAGGTCAATGTTATAAATTTTTTCTGATCCTGCAACATTTTGCAGCAGAACCTGTCACAGGAGGACAATCTTCCCCGGTAGAAAACCACTTTTTTTATAGGTAAAAACAATTAGCCTAATCGTTATTTTTATCCATTTTGAATCGTTTCGGTTACCGGATTCCGAATTACGAAAAGAAGGAATTTTCCTTAATTTTATTTTTTGTATGGCCCCTTGGCATAGTATCGGAGCTCTGGGGGAGGGATTGGCAGGATGGACTATTTATTACAGGAAGCCAAGGGAGCAAAGCTTTGTTTTTGCTATATTCAACGCCCGATACCACCGAGTCAACTATCTCTTTAGATACATTGAAATAGTCTTGACCAACTAAACTGATCCTGCCAATGAAAACACTAACATCGATCTTCGTGGTGCTGCTGGTGATCGCCAGCGCCTGCCAAAAGACAAAAAAGGAAGCTGCCGAAACCACAGAGGCTCCGGCAGCCGGGCCAACGCTCACCCGGGTATGGGAAACCGACACCCTGCTCACCACCTGCGAGTCGGTTTTGTTTGATGCCGCCAGGAACATTCTTTATGTTTCGAATATCGCCGGTGTTCCTGATGCCAAAGACGGAAACGGGTTCATTTCAAAAGTTAAT
>DATBVZ010000420.1:0-7219 GCA_036515095.1 Cyclobacteriaceae bacterium
GGTGGCGATGGGGGTAATTTTGATCTGGCTGATGTTGAATCCCTGCAAGTCTCTATCGGCCCGGGTATTTCATCCGATAACCTTGAAGACAGCATTGAAATAGGAATCGAGAGCATCCGGCTGGAATAACCTGTTGATGTAGCGAACCCTATATATACACGCTATACCCACATACCTCATATAGCATACCACAATCAATGAATGGGTGAATGAGGCCTCGGTGGTTTCGACAGGCTCAACCACCGGTACCGGTGCCTGTCGAGGCCGGTGGTGGCCAAGTGCCTAACTTGCCTACTCTTGCTTCCGCACCTGCATCTGCCCTTGGGCCGCTCTTACTTATTTTCCCCCCAGACAACATTGATACCTTTGTCCTTTATACCTTTATACCTCTTTATACCTCTATATACCTCTATACCCTTATACCCTTATACCTTTATACCCTTATGTACGCCATACTCCAAACCCATGAACCGTTACTGCCTCGCCCTGGATTTAAAGGCCGACCCTGAATCAATTTCCATGTATGAGCATTGGCACCGGAATGTCTGGCCGGAGATCGTCAGGAGTATACTCGATTCAGGGATTCACACCATGGAGATTTATCGGACAGGCACGAGGCTGTTCATGATCATGGAGACCGCCGATACCTTCAGCTTTGAGAATAAGGCAGCTATGGACGCCGCAAACCCACGCGTGCAGGAGTGGGAGACGTTGATGGGAACATTTCAGCAGGTACTGCCTTGGGCGAAACCCGGAGAAAAATGGGTACTGATGGACAAGATCTTTGAATTGCGCGACCATGTCAAGGATTGATGCCCATCAACACTTCTGGAGATTTGATCCGAAGCGGGACGGCTGGATAACAGAAGATATGAGCGTGATCCGTCGTGACTTTTTGCCGGAAGACCTCTTACCCGTGCTGCAGGCGCATGCCTTTGAAGGTTGCGTCGCGGTGCAGGCGGATCAGTCGGCTGCAGAAAATGATTTTCTCTTATCGCTTTCCAATGAATACGCATGGATCAGGGGGGTGGTTGGCTGGGTAGACTTTGAGGCGGCCGATATTTCGGATCAGCTTGCTCATTACTCCCGGTTCAGGAAATTGAAGGGTTTTCGGCACATTTTGCAGGCCGAAGAACAGCGCGACTTTATGCTGAGGCCAGCATTCCTTAACGGCATTGGGAAACTTCGGGATTACGGCTTTACCTACGATATCCTTATATTTCCGGATCAGCTCATTTTCGCCGAGGCATTTGTGCGGAAATTTCCGGACCAGCCTTTTGTGCTGGATCACCTTGCCAAACCGCATATCCGTGAAGGAAAGATCCAACCCTGGCTGGAAGGCGTACAACGACTGGCAAATATGAGCAACGTCTGGTGCAAGATTTCGGGGATGGTGACGGAAGCCAATTGGAAGACGTGGAGGAAGGATGATTTCGTCCCGTACCTGGATGCTGTAGTAAGTGCCTTCGGGATTGACCGGATAATGTTTGGAAGCGACTGGCCGGTTTGCCTTGTTGCGGCATCATATCCGGATATGATCGGGATTGTTGACGATTACTTTTTTGCATCAAGCGAGGTGGAAAAGAGCAAGATATTCGGCGGAAATGCTGCAAAATTTTACCACTTGTAAAATCTGATCTATGGAACTTGGATTACGGGATAAGGTGATCGTCGTCACGGGCGGTGCAAAAGGGATTGGTGAGGGAATTGTTAAGGTGCTTGCCGGTGAGGGAGCACTGCCTGTGGTTGTAGGGCGTAATGAATCCGACAACCGGAAGACGGTCGACGAAGTTGAGCGCCATGGCGGAAGAGCCTTTCAGGTTGTGGCAGAGTTAACGAGACCGGAGGAATCGGAAAAAGCGGTCAAGTCGGTATTGAAGCAATTCGGCAGTGTGCACGGGCTCGTGAACAACGCTGGTGTGAATGACGGTGTGGGGCTGGAGCATGGCAATTACGAGGCATTCGTGGCATCGTTGCACAAAAATCTTATTCACTATTACCTCATGGCCCATCACCTGCTGCCTTCCCTGAAGGAGACAAAAGGGGCAATTGTGAACATTGGTTCTAAAACGGCCGAAACCGGCCAGGGCAATACTTCTGCCTATGCGGCTGCCAACGGCGGCAGGAATGCCCTCACCCGCGAGTGGGCTGTCGAATTGCTGAAATATGGTATCCGCGTCAACGCCATTATTGTGGCGGAATGCTGGACACCCTTGTATGAGCGTTGGATTGAAACGCTCCCGAATCCAAAAGAAAAACTCGCTGAGATCGTGGCCAACATCCCGCTGCACAACCGCATGACCACGGCGGAAGAGATCGCAAACACAACAGCGTTCCTGTTGTCCGAACGATCGAGCCACACCACGGGCCAGCTTATTCATATCGATGGCGGTTATGTGCACCTGGATAGGGCGTTGGTGAACTTGTGAGGTATGAAGGTATAGGGGTGTAGGGGTGTAGGGGTATAAGGGTATAAGGGTATAAAGGTATAGGGGTATAGGGTATAAGCAGGTCAATTCTTCAATTCTTCAATCTTTCCCCACATGCGTGTTTTAGTGTGCGAATCGCCGGGTAAATTCAAGTATAAGCAAAACGCGATTCCTGTTCCGCGCAAGGGAGAGGCATTGCTACGCGTAAGGCGCATCGGTGTTTGCGGCACCGATCTGCATGCCTTTGAAGGAACACAGCCGTATTTTACGTATCCCCGAATTTTGGGACATGAGCTTGCGGGCGAGATCGTGGAAGGTTCGGATGCCGGAAGCTATCATCCGGGGGACAGGGTAACCTTTTTGCCGTATTTTAGCTGCGGACATTGTATTGCCTGCCGCAAGGGCAGAACGAATTGTTGTTCAACGCTTAAAGTTTGCGGTGTGCATGTCGATGGCGGAATGGCAGAGTACCTGGTAGTGCCCACCTCAACACTCATTGATGGCGGAGGGCTTTCGTCAGATTCGCTTGCCCTTGTAGAACCAATGGCGATTGGAGCCCACGGGGTGTCAAGGGCAGCCATTGAGGCAGGAGAGTTCGTCCTCGTGGTCGGTGCCGGTCCCATTGGCTTGTGCGCCATGGTTTTTGCGTTGATGGAGGGTGCGACGGTAATTGCTCTGGACATCAATGAAAGCAGATTGACGTTTTGTACGAGTAAATTGAAGGTCCATCATACAATCCACGCACTCGCGTGTGATGTCAGCGCCGTATTGAAGGAAATTACTTCGGGTGAAATGCCAACGGTGGTAATTGATGCAAGCGGAAGCAGTAGCGCAATTAACCGGTCATTTCAATATATGGCGCATGGTGCCCGGTATATTTTGATCGGGTTGCAAAAAGAGAATATCGTTGTAAGTCATCCGGAATTTCACAAGCGGGAAGGAACACTGATGAGCAGCAGGAATGCCACCCGGCACGACTTTGAAAAGGTGATCCAACGGATGAAGGATGGATCGGTTGATCCCACCATCTTCGTTACGCATCGTGTTGCATTCAGCGAGGCAGCCGAACAGTTTCCCTATTGGTTGTCGCCTTCCTCGGGCGTGGTCAAGGCTATGATCGAATTGAATTGATTATTTTTTATTGAAGTCGGCTACAATTCCCTTGAGAAGTTCCATGGTCACCGGCTTTTGAAAATAGTCGATTACTTCGGGAGTTGACTTGGCACGTCGGATATCGTTGGGATGATCGGAGGAGCTGATTACATAGATTTCCATTTTCTTTGGGAGGGTGTGTTTGATCTTCTGGAATTCACTGAGAAATCCCCACCCATCAAGACCGGGCATGTAAATGTCAAGAAGGATAATGTCAGGAAGATTTTCGCGGGATTTCTTGTAGTTGAGCAGGTAATCGATTGCGCCCTGGGCATTGTTGTAAATAGTTATGATGCTGGCGACTTCCCCCAATTCGGCGAGCCGCTTAATATAAAATGATGACATCGGGTCGTCATCGATGATGCACAGGTTGGAGATTTTCTCAGACATGACCGCGAAACTAAATGACAATCTATCAGTTATTACCGCTTCAAGCAATATCCTTCTGTGAGGATGTAAGAAAGTAGGGTAATACGTTTATTTTAAATCACGTTGGCGGGCACACGTTCAACAAATCTTGAATCCGGCGCAGGGAAAGCCTTTCCATTGGTGGTAAAATTTTTTTACAGGATTGTATGGTTCGGCGACAATCTACTTCAAAAGGGTTTGGCATTGTGCGTTACGGAAATATATGCTATCCCGTTAACCCGGTGATTATCTGTCCCTGCCAATGAGCAGTCACGCCGCATGGTTCCTGTTAGGATTATAGTGTTCGGGCAGGTGGATGGCGGGCTGAAAAGCGTTCACCGTAATAGTGACCCTGCACCAGGAGCCCGGTAACGGGTACATCATGTTTACGGAGACCCTTCAATTCGAAACAACCTTCAGTCCGGCAATGGAGGCGATCAATGTAAAAATGAAGAACAGCCGCCAGAAATCCGTTGGCTCCCTGAAGAGCATAATACCAAGCAAGGCAGTTCCAGTAGCTCCGATGCCAGTCCATACGGCATAGGCGGTTCCGATCGGGATCGTCTGCACCGCCCTGTATAGCAACACCATGCTCAGAATGAGACAAGCGACGAAACCCGTCAACCAAAGTCCGGAAGCGGTACCGTCAGTTTCCTTTGCTTTACCCAAACAGGTTGTAAAGCCGACTTCAAATAAACCTGCGATGATTAGAAGGATCCAGTTCATATTGGAGACGATAGGTGCATAAGTATATGGATATATTGGTCTATTGGTATATAAGGTATAGGTCACCTCAACCTGCCTGCGCTGCGGTAGCCCAGCGCGATGGCAGGCAGGCACCTCAACACATTTATTCACCATAAGTACGTACTTTAGTCCGGAATTGAAATTCTTACAGTATGAATAACGTATACTTTATTGGGTGCTTGTGTTTTGTGCTGATGGCCGTACCGGGAAGTTCCTTCGCGCAATCCACAACTCCGCCGCGGCTCATCGTAAGGGGCGACGACATGGGTTTCTCCCATTCCGCCAACGAGGCATTGATCAAATGCCAGAAGGATGGGATTCAGACTTCAATCGAGGTGCTGGTGCCCTCGCCCTGGTTTCCGGAGGCAGTACGGATGCTCAGGGAAAATCCCGGAATCGATGTGGGCATACATCTCACATTGACCAGTGAATGGGATAATCTGAAGTGGCGTCCGGTTTCTCATTGCCCCAGTATCACCGATGAAGATGGCTACCTGTATCCGTTCATCTGGCCGAACAAAAACTATCCCGGCGGGGCATTGTTGGAGAAGCCATGGAAAATCGAGGATATTGAAAAGGAACTGCGCGCCCAGATCGAGTTGGCCATTAGAAAAATACCACGCATTAGTCATATTTCCGGTCACATGGGATGTACAGGCATAAACGACGAAGTAAGCGCGCTGGTAAAGCAGCTTGCGCGGGAGTATTCGATTGATATCGACGTGCGCGAACTTGGTGTAACGGGCGTGACCTATGATGGTCCCAAAGGTACCTCCGAAG
Organism: Cyclobacteriaceae bacterium; assembly: GCA_036515095.1. Taxonomy (GTDB): domain Bacteria; phylum Bacteroidota; class Bacteroidia; order Cytophagales; family Cyclobacteriaceae; genus ZC4RG29. Next base: position 5,517 of record DATBVZ010000420.1, read on the forward strand.
AAAAGATCAGCAGCTTTATCCGGATGTTGCAGAAGTTAAAGCCCGGTGAGACCTATATGTTTGTAGATCACCCGGGATTAAACACGCCTGAACTTCAATCCATTTCCCACATCGGCTATGAAACGGTCGCCGTGGACCGCCAGGGTGTGACTGATACCTGGACAGACCCCGAAGTTAAGTCAGCGATCCGGGAACTGGGTATTCAGCTGATCAGCTACGCGGACCTGAAGAAATCAAGATGAAATGGTTTGACTGCAGGCCATCGGCCACCGTTCCGGTCCCGGATTAGTTAAAGTTTGTCAAGGAACGGTCATCAACTGATCGCTACGCTATCAAACTGGTACAGTCCGGTTGACGAACTTGCAAGCGGATTCTTCAGTACTTTTGCATTCCGGTTGTCTTCCCTTCGTCCCGATTGTTATGCCCCAGGGTTCCGCGACCCAGCCTTACATGCTGTGTCCTGTACCGTACTGCCTGTGGCGTTCTTTTGATTGCAGCGCGTTAAATCGATTGAATATTCTTTTTTGAACTTGAAGTTGTGTACATACTTTCCTATATATGTAGCTGGTCAGAATTCCAATGGAAAGTTGTAGTGACATTACGCTATGGCGCAAACTGAAAAAGGGGGACCGGAACGCTTTCGCCATGTTGTACGAACGACATGTGGGATTGCTCTATAACTACGCCTCTAAAATTTGCAAGAACAAGGATCGTATAGAAGATTGTATACAGGATGTCTTCATTGCCTTGTGGAAATACCACAGGAATCTCTCCGTAACTACCTCCGTTAGATACTATTTGTATCACGCGCTGAGGAGTCGCCTTTTTAAGTCATCCGTCGATTCCATGTGGCCGGTGCAGGATGGCCTAAACTGGGACGATGTTGAGAATTTGGTTGACCTGTCACCCGAGGACGAGTTGGTGAAGACAGAATCGAAAGACCAACAGGCAAGGAGACTTCAGAAATACCTTCATAACCTCTCTCCCCGTCAGTATGAAGCTATTGTGCTTCGGTTTTATGATGAGTTTAGCTATGAGGAGATAGCGGGCATCATGCACGTGAATCCGCAATCTATCCGGAACCTTATCCAGCGCGGTCTTATTCAGCTAAAGCAGTATGCCCAGTTTCTTACTTCCATGACCACTATTCTGGCAATTTGGCATTGAATAAACCCCTGCTTTTTCCTGGCGTATTCCTTTTGATTCCCTGGTCCTTCGCGCGATTCTCCAACGCATCTGTTTTCAGTCGGTATTTTCATTTTTCATTGAGGTGAAGGCGGGCAGGCCCATTAACGAAAGGGCGCCGGCGAACCAGCCGGAGCAGCACGCCTTCCTGCCTATTTATGCGGCGCAGAAATAAAAATCTCCAAAACTGAGTTAAAACCGCTGCACGCCGACTTTTAACCATGTAATCGTGTGAATGGAGATAAAATGAAAGATTACTCAGGTTTTACCGCTGCGGACTTCGTTCAGGATGATCAGTTTTTGCAATGGGTAAAGACTGCAAGCCCTGATCTTGAAGGGTTTTGGGCAGGGTGGCTTCACGACAATCCACATAAAGCGGAAGAAGTGGATGAGGCCCGCAGAATGATACTTGCGGTGCTGAGCGAGACGGAGCACTTCGCATCGGACTATCAAAAGAGCATGATGTGGAGTTCGATTCAGAATCAGATCTGGCTCCGGCGTAAGACTTCCGTCTGGCA
>DATBVZ010000421.1:0-6889 GCA_036515095.1 Cyclobacteriaceae bacterium
CTTTATTGTTAAAATAGAAACAACTGAAGGATCCATGTGATAACCACTGCTAAGAATTTGCGTCAATCTATCATCACCGGTTGGGCTTTGTCCCTGTACTATATAACCAGCAAATGATTCTCCACATCCCTCTAACGTTACACGCCCAAATAACACAATACGATCTGCATTCCCAGAAATCATGTGCAATTTAGATACTGTCAATGAATCAGTCGATAACCCATGATGTTCAACTAGATGTTTAAGGACCTTAACAAGTCGATATGCGGGGTCCGTTTCATTTTTTATGTCTACTGGCTCAATTTTGGCGTCAGGACTTAACATTAAAAAGGGTACGTCATGTAATGGGTTGTGGGAAATGTTTTGGGTGTTAATCTTAATAGTCGTCATAAAATTTTTCTTTTTAAATCTACTATTTCCAGTCACAAATTGGAACAGGTAATCAATTTATAGACAAGCCTTACTTTAAAAGCTCCTTTAACAAACTACATACCTTCTAGCCGTTAAATTTGGGGTTCAAATTGGTGCACTTTAAATTACCTTTTTTACAACATGATACCAAGTTAGATTTTCAGTCGAATGACAACATTGCTAGTGAAGAAAGAAATTTTTACACTAGTACTTAGTTGCAAAATAAATAGTAATTAATAATTCTTATTTTTATCTTTGGGAAACAGCCCAAAAGATGAAAAAAGCCATACCCATCGAATTGAGTGCCGACGAGCGCAGAAATTTAGAACAATGGACACGTTCCCACACTATTGAGAAGAGATTGAGTATGAGAGCCCAGATTATTCTACTGGCTAGCGAAGGGAAGGAGAGCAAGGATATCGCCCTAAAGTTGGGTACCCGTGAGGCCACAATCAGTAAATGGAGAAATCGCTTTATTGCCAACCGGATAATCGGTTTACAGGACGAACCCCGACCCGGGAAGCCGCATGAGTATACATCTGAAGATGAAAAACGCATACTGGGTGTCTTAGATAAGAAACCTCCCAAAGGATATGGATCATGGAGCGGAGGTCTTATTGCAGAGCACTTAAAGGACATTAGTAAAGATTACGTTTGGAGAGTGCTTAACAAACACGGTATCGAACTTCAACGCAGGCATAGTTGGTGCGTGAGTACCGACCCGGAATTCAGCAAAAAAGCAGCTGACATCGTTGCTCTATATTTAAATCCGCCGGATAACGCGATTGTTCTTTCTGTTGACGAAAAGCCAGCAATTCAGGCTTTGGAACGGGCACAAGGCTGGTTAAAACTACCGAATGGCAAGGCAATAACTGGGTTTAACCATGAATACAAAAGGAATGGGACAACTACGCTCTTTGCCGCCCTTGAGGTAGCCACCGGAATGGTTAAGACCCAACAGTTCAATAGGCGAAGAAGAAGGGAGTTTTTGGCTTTTATGAATGATGTAATCGCTGATTATGGTAATAGCGAGATCCATGTGATCCTGGATAATTTAAGTACTCATAAACCGAAGAATGACAAATGGCTCACCCGCCATAAAAACGTAACTTTTCACTATACACCCACTCACACTTCTTGGCTAAATCAGATCGAAGTTTGGTTCAGCATACTTTCCAGGCAAGCATTAAAAAATCGAAGTTTTTCTTCCAAGGAGCAATTGATTCAAGCTATTAAAGATTTTGAAAAGGTGTATAATAAGAAAGCCTCACCGTTCGAGTGGACAAAAACTGAGGTCCACCAACAAAAATTTAAAAAGAAACTTAATTACTCTAATTAATACAACTAAGTACTAGACGACCAGTCCGATGACTCCAGATTTCCCCAAGTGTGCCTGCATCCAATGCCCTACGTGTAAATGCACAAGGCGCGAGGCAAGCACGCCCTTCAATTCCGCAATCCTTCTTCAACCTGCCTGCCCTGCAGAAGGCCGGCGCGAGGCAGGCAGGTCCTTTAATTCTTCAATCCTTCTCTCAGGATGCGTTTGTTAATGCGCTTGACAAATCCCGGGCCCTCATAAACAAAACCCGTATACACCTGCACCAGATCGGCCCCGGCATGAAGTCGTTCCGCCGCATCTTCCGGTGTCATAATGCCGCCGCATCCGATAATCAAAAAATCCTTGCCCAGTTTATCCCTGAGACGTGCAACAACAGCCGTGGCCCTATCCTTTAGCGGGGCACCACTCAATCCCCCGGGGCCTATTTCCTTTACCACGCGCTGGCTGGTTATGAGCCCGGCTCTCGAAATGGTTGTATTTGTGGCAATAACACCATCTGAATTCGTTTCCCTCAGAATATCAACAACATCATCAACCTGATCATCAGTCAGATCCGGTGCGATTTTTAGCAGAACCGGTTTAGGCCTGGGTTTGCCGAGGCTTAAATTTTTTATTTCGCGCAGCAGCAGGCCCAGGGGTTCCTTGTCCTGAAGGTCGCGAAGCCCTGGTGTGTTTGGCGAACTGACGTTGACAACAAAGTAATCCACATAGGGATAAAGTTGTTCGAAACACGACACGTAATCCTGTAAAGCCTCGTCGTTGGATGTGGACTTATTTCTACCAATATTGCCTCCGATGATGACGTGGGACTTTCGCCTTCGCAATGCTTGTACCGCCTGCGCCACCCCATCGTTGTTGAATCCCATTCGGTTGATGAGCGCCTTGTCTTCCGGCAACCTGAACAGCCTTGGTTTTTCGTTGCCCGGTTGGGGTTTGGGCGTGACCGTGCCGATCTCTATGAACCCAAATCCGAAGCAAGCGAGTTCGTCGGTGACGCTGCCGTTCTTGTCAAAGCCTGCGGCCAGCCCGACCGGATTCCTGAATGTCAGGCCTATGTACGAGCGTTCCAGTCTTTTGTCTTCCCGGGTAAATAAAATCTTCAACAAGCTATTAATTCCCGGGACTTTACACGTAACTTGTAAGAGTACAAAAACGAAATGATGGACTTTCTCCGCGTCAAAGGAGAAAAGCAGGGGTCGGATCAGTTTGTACATTTCGATCCAAAGATACAATGTAACATCGATGCTTGAATATTTTTAAAAATTTGTCGTAGAATTGCAGGAATTTAAAATACTCTTAAAAATGAAAAAAGTTTTATTGACAACATTGCTCGCCGCAGTTATTTCGATGACCGCCACCGCACAGACCCCGATCCGGATAGGTGGCTTACTGGGATTCGGTTCTGAAATTGAGAGCCTGGCGCTTGGGGGCGTCGCTGAATTCATGATCAAGGAAAATATGGGGATATCACCCCAACTTGTTTTCTTCTTTGGAAAGAAGCAGAATGATGTTAAGACTTCTATGTGGGAGGTCAATGGTAATTTTAATTACTACTTTATGCAGGAAGAGGTTGACTTATATGGTCTGGCGGGTATCAATATCGCGAACTGGAAGGTAAAAGTTGATGTATCCGGTTTTCCCGGGTTTGATGACTATAGCAGCACCGGAACTGAGTTGGGATTGAACCTGGGGTTAGGTGCTAACTTCAAGGTAAGCAATGACAAGATTTTGCCTTTCGCGGAAATAAAATACGTAATCAGCGACTTTGATCAGCTTTGTATTTTTGGTGGTGTAAAAGTGAATATCAACTAAGCAGATAACTTTTTTCTCATTAGCAAATGCCCGGACTCGCCTTCCGGGCATTTTTATTTTCGTTTCGCACGTCCCTGCTTCGGAAATTTCCTGAATGACCTGGCAATCATTCCCGCCAGTACCCTTTCCGCCTGAGCCGCGTTAAGGTTAACCGACCCCTCGGCTTCCCACAAAAGTTTTGTTGAATTACCCCTGTAGATTTGCAGGACCAGCAAGCCCTGGCGATACGACTCGGACCAATAACGCGACTGATCCATTTTGGTAGGATCTGTAGCAGGCATACCCCCCAGCGGTCCCATGTCCTCATTTCTATTGATGTTGTAAGAACCGGCCACATAATCCACCGTGAAATCCGCCATGGAGTCTTCCGTAAATGTATAGCCCTTCAGCTCAAGCTCGTGACGGACATACTCCTTTACCCACTCATAAAAGATGTTCGCGGAGACTTCCGGTTCTTCACCGGTTACGGTAAGCTCACCTTTCGCCACCGTAAAAGTTTTCAGGCTGGCAAAATCGGCCTTCCCGGGATCGGAGACCTTGATCTTCTGTCCGAATGCAACAACACTCAGAAGCAGAAGCCATCCCGTCGCTATATGCTTCATGCTCTTCTTCATACCTGAATTTACTGATTTCCCCGGCTGAATTCCTATTTGCCTGACTTATAGTGAAGCTGAGCGACCACACCCGTGGGTCTTTCATCCCAATCAGAAGGCCACTCAGCTTCTGGGATGGAATTCGCGGATCACCTGTTTCAGGTAATCGCGGTCAAGATGCGTATAGATCTCCGTAGTTGTTATCGATTCATGACCCAGCATTTCCTGGACAGCGCGAAGATCGGCCCCGCCTTCTATCAGGTGAGTGGCAAAGGAGTGCCGGAATGTGTGCGGACTAATGGTCTTGTTCAACCCGATGGAATGGGCAAGATTCCGTATTATCGTGAACACCATTACGCGGGAAAGGGCCCGCCCGTTGCGGTTAAGGAACACGTATGCTTCGTGTCCTTTAACCGGTGGCTTGTGTGGCGACTTGCCCCGTATCTCGCGGATATAGATCTTCAAATAGTTGATGGCTTCCCGACCGATCGGGACCAGCCTTTCCTTGTTGCCTTTACCCACAACGCGCAGCAGGCCAACATCAAAATAAACCGCATTGAGCTTTAGTGTTACCAGCTCCGTAACCCGTAAACCCGAACTGTACAATATCTCAAGCATTGCCCGGTTGCGTCCGCCCTCCGGTGTTGAAAGGTCGATAGCCACGAGTAGCTTTTCAATTTCAAGGTAGCTTAATGTTTCCGGCAGCTTCCTGCCCAGCCTGGGACCCCCGATAAGCTCAGTTGGATCGTGTTCTACCAACTCCTCAAATACAAGATACCGGTAAAAGGCTTTAAGCCCGGAAAGAACGCGTGCCTGGCTGTGGGCACCGATGCCCAATTCAGTGAGAAACTCAAGAAACTTTCGAATATGGGCGGGGGACAATTTCTCGGCCGGCAAGCCGGAGAGTTCACCTTCGGCGAACTGTTTCAGAATCCTGACGTCATGCAGATAGGCTTCAATCGAATTGACCGAGAGCGAACGTTCAACTTTCAGGAAATACCCAAAATGCGTTATGTGTTGTTCCCACATGGTTTCCGCCGGTTCGCCATACACAAAGGTGCAAATAAATCCGGCCATCATAAAGTCCCGGGGGCAGGGGCCAGTCAGTCCTCACTGTGGAAAATCACCCGGGTTTCAGCGGCCCGGCTACAGGCCGAGCGAAAAAAGATGTTAAATTGTGCGCACCAACTTCAGCGTCATGACAACATCCATAGCAAGAAACGGATAACCATAAAGTAACCTTACGTATGAAAATACAGATCATCAACGGTCCGAATCTTAACTTGCTGGGGAAGCGGGAACCTGATGTGTATGGCAGCCATTCTTTCGACGAATTTTTCAATACCCTCAGGGAGAGGTTCCCTTCTGCGGATCTTCAGTACTTTCAATCCAACATAGAGGGTGAGATCGTAACCCGGATTCAGGAGACAGGTTTCAGCTATGACGGGATCATCCTGAATGCCGGCGCCTACACACATACATCCGTTGCTATTCACGATGCAATAGGCGCCATAAAAACACCCGTAATCGAGGTGCATATCTCCAATGTTTATGCCCGCGAGGAATTTCGGCATAAAAGTCTCATCACTTCAAAGTGCATCGGCATCATTTCGGGGTTCGGGCTGGAGAGTTATGCGCTTGCCCTCGCGTACTTTGGAAGGAGAATGGAAGAGTTGAAGGGCTGAATGTTGAAGCGGATCCGGTCTTTTTTCTAGCTTTGCCGCTATCATGCTCAATCCGAAGGAAATCTTTTCAGTGACGCTGATCTTGTTTTCGGTGATCGATATCCTTGGGTCCGTTCCCTTCATAATTGCAATTCGCAGGCGGGAAGGCACTATCCATGCAGGAAAGGCTACCCTGATCTCCGCAGTATTGATGTTCGGTTTCTTTTATCTGGGTCAATCCGTACTTGCCCTGTTCGGGCTTGACATCGCCTCCTTTGCCGTGGCGGGCGCAATCGTAATGTTCATCGTTGCCATGGAAATGATCCTGGGCATTACATTGATGAAGGATGATCCTGAGGCCAAAGGTTCGGGCTCTGTGGTTCCGCTTGCTTTCCCCATCATTGCCGGCGCCGGTACCCTGACTACAATCCTTTCGATCCGGTCTGTCTATTCGGAGACCAGTATTCTAATAGGGATCCTCCTTAACATTATTTTTGTTTATGCTGTTCTGCGTTCATCGCTCTGGCTGGAGCGGGTGATCGGTCCCTCCGGATTTGCTGTACTCCGGCGGGTTTTCGGAATTATCCTGCTGGCCATTTCTGTTAAAATATTTAAATCAAACCTGGCATTGTAATGATCAGAATCTATACCGACGGAGCAGCACAAGGAAATCCGGGACCAGGCGGCTACGGGGTTATTATGAAATACAACAATCACTACCGCGAGATCGCACAGGGATTTCGTCTGACCACCAATAACCGGATGGAATTGCTGGCCGTAATAGCCGGCCTTGAGGCTATCAAAAAAGGGGGAATTCCTGTTACCATCTATTCTGATTCCGAATACGTGGTCAATGCAATAAAGAAGGGCTGGCTATGGACCTGGGAAAAAACGAATTTCAGGAAAAAGGCAAACCCGGACCTCTGGCAACGTTACATTCCGCTTCATCACAAATTCAACCCCGATTTTGTATGGGTAAGAGGCCATGCAGGGCACCCCGAAAACGAACGATGCGACCAACTGGCCGTTATGGCTGCCAGTAGCGGCGGGCTTCCTGCGGATCAACCCTA
>DATBVZ010000422.1:0-5099 GCA_036515095.1 Cyclobacteriaceae bacterium
TCCTGAACCGCGAAAGGGGAGCACCCCTGCAAGCGGGTCAACACTACCGGGTCGTAGTCCTTCCCGGCTGGAGAGACCGGCTTGGGACACCCACTCGCCGGCTCTTTTCCAAATCATTTTATGCAGGCCGTGCAGACCGCACCAAACCGGATGCAAACAGGTGGCAAATTACTGCACCCGTTGCGGGCACCGTCGACCCGTTAGCCATTTTCTTTGATGAAACAATCGATTACGCCCTGGCGATGAACGCAATTCATGTGCATGCTGGCAAGCAGATGCTTGAGGGTACCGTGAAACTTGATGGTAAGGCGAAAACATGGCATTTTGTGCCTGACCGCCCATGGCATGCCGGAAATCATACGCTTATCATTGAAAACCGGCTGGAGGACCTTGCCGGCAACAACCTTGATCGCCTGTTTGACAGCGATCTTCACCATAACGAAAGCGCGCTGGTCATCCGGGAGCGTATTTTTCAGCGCAAGTTCCGCATCCGGTAACCGGCCGGGATTTTGTCTTTTGCGTTTTCGGGCTAACTTGACCCGCACGAGTTCAGAAAATCCCGAATGGTCAAACCGGTCACTGATCAATGAAGTTTATAAGCGATGAAGTAAAATGGGGCATTGTCGGATGTGGGGATGTGTGCGAGGTAAAGAGCGGCCCTGCATTCAATAAGGTGGGTCACTCAAGACTCGTGGCGGTTATGCGCCGGGACCGGGCCAGGGCGGAAGATTATGCGCGGCGGCATGGCGTTCCCCGCTTCTATGACAATGCCGACCAGTTGATCAGCGATGATGAAGTTAACGCCATATACATCGCAACACCACCCGTTTATCATGAGGAATACGCCTACCGGGCTCTGAAGGCCGGCAAGCCTGTGTACATCGAAAAACCAATCACGCTCAACAGTGCCTCCTGTGAACGAATGATTGCAGCTGCGGATCAATACGACAGGCCCGCCGTTTGCGCCCACTACCGAAGGGAGCTGCCCCTCTATAAAAGGGTGAGAAGTATCATCAGGGAAGGACAACTGGGAAATGTCAGGTTTGTTGATCTTCAGATGCTCAAGTCACCGCCCGAAGATGGCATGCACGGTTCAGGAACAAACTGGCGTGTAGATCCTGCGGTTTCGGGCGGAGGTCTATTCTATGACCTTGCCCCCCATCAGTTGGATATCCTGTATTGGATCTTCGGAAGTCCGCTGGAGACAAGCGGACGGTCATTGAATCAATCCGGGGCACACGATGCACCGGACATCACGTACATGGAAGCCCTGTTCGAAAATAAAATTTTGCTTCATGGGTTATGGGCATTTAATGTTGGCCGCTCTGCCCAGCACGACTCCTGCAAGATTGCAGGTGACAGGGGCTTTATTTCCTTTCCGTTTTTCATTGATCCGGTTCTTGACATTTACACCGTTGACCTTACCCGGCAGGAAAAGTTTACGAATCCCCCGCATATTCAGCAACCCATGATCGAAGCGGTTGTGCGCTATTTCAGGGGCGAAGGAGAGAATCCCTGTTCGTTAAGGGAGGCATTGGTTTCCATGCGGATGATGGACGCTGCGGGATAACGTCCCAATCCTTCGCTCCGTTTATCGAACGTTTCGGCGGGCATCAGAAAACGACTTGAGCTTAGCGCATCTAAAAGGTTAGCTTACAGGCTTTAATCCGTCAAACCTATTTCTGACTTTCACAAATGATCAGGCATTTTGGTCGGTTGGCCCTTATCACGGCACTTTTTCTGCTGTACGCTTGTACCAGCAACGATGTACCCATGCCCTTCAACTGTGAGGGGTCAAGCCTTTCGCTGACGATTGTGGCGGTTGACGGAGCCACATCCTGCGACACCCCGGACGGATCGATCACTGCAGTTGTTTCAGGGGGTGAAGCGCCCTATTCGTATTCACTAAATGATCAGGCTGCTCTTCCGGCGGGAAATTTTACCGGACTGAATGCCGGTGTATACACGGTCACGGTAGTAGACGGCCATCAATGTACGATTGCGGTTAGCAACGTCAGTGTAGTGGCAGATGGGTTCTCCATCACGGCCGATGTAAATCCTGATCATTCCTGCCTTGACGGAACCGGATCCGTGGTGCTCCATGTAACCGACGGCATTCCGCCCTACCGGTTTAAGCTCGAAAATGGAGATTATGTTGATGACAATATATTTTCGGGGCTGCAGGAAGGGGAGCATCAGGTATCTGTTAGAGACGACAATAATTGCGAGGTACTCCTGAACTTAACCGTTCCGCATGGCGATTCCGGCGTAAGCTGGAAGAACGAGATCCTGCCGATCGTGGAAGCCAACTGTGCAATTGACGATTGCCATAACGGTTTACTCCGGCCTGACCTTACGAAATACGAAAAGGCGCATTTTTATGCTGCGTCAATGAAGGAATTGACCCAGGACAGAAGCATGCCGTTTGATGGATCCATTTCACAGGATCAGATCGATCTGATCGCTTGTTGGGTGGACGACGGGGCTCCGAATAACTGATTCCTATTCAAAAAGTAATTCATCCAACGCGGACCGGAGTTCACCGGCCGTCTTGAGATCCTGTTGTTTTTCCGCAAGTCGGATACCGCGCCTGAAAATATCCAGTGCCGTTTCCATGTTGCCGAGGTATGCATGGTGATTGGCTGCCATATAGTATGCCGGCAGGTATTCGTCAAATTCGAAGAGGAGCTTATTGAACAGATTCAGTGCCTTTTCGGGATCTGACTTCTGGTATTCCAGGGCGAGCGCATACCAGTTGAAAGCATCCTGCGGATCTTCTTCAGCAAATCGTTGCAACTGGCTCAAACGATCGGAATTCATGCGGATTTTTTAATTTTCTGCGGTTCGAATTTCGGATTTTATAGTTTATCTTGACCCCGTTTTGGAACAATCCTGGCCGTTTTATCAGTCGTTTCTACAAAAAGTGTTTTGCGCCGGAACTCCTATGGGAGATGTGGATTGCTGTCAACATTTTCATTCCGGTCCCGGTCGCCGGCTTGGTCGTTCAGTTTCGGGTTTTCAGGGATTGGTGAGGGTGAAATATTGAGGGCTAAGTAAAGCATTTACGATGAAAATATTAGTATGTATTTCGCATGTTCCTGATACCACGTCCCGGATAAATTTTGTTGATAACAATACGAAGTTCGATACCAGTGGAGTGCAGTTCATTATAGGACCGTACGACGATTATGCCCTTGCCCGTGCCATTGAACTTAAAGAGTCGGCCGGTGCTACAGTCACGGTGCTCAATGTCGGGCTCGCAGAAACGGAGCCTACGATCCGGAAAGCACTGGCAATAGGCGCTGACGACGCCATCCGGGTGAATGCCGAGCCTGTCGATTCGTATTTTGTGGCTTCACAGATAGCGGCGCAGGCAAAGGGCGCCGGATTTGATCTTATACTGATGGGTCGCGAATCGATTGACTATAACAGCGGTGTGGTGCACGGACTTGTGGGGGAGATGCTGGGAATGCCGTCGATGTCACCCGTAATGAAGTTGGACGTTGATGGTATGGCGGAAAAGATGACACGCGAGATAGAGGGTGGCAAGGAAACGGTGGAAGCCCAACTGCCGTTGGTGGCAGGCTGCCAGGAACCGATAGCCGAATGGAAGATACCCAACATGCGGGGGATCATGTCGGCGCGCACGAAGCCGCTAAAAGTAGTTGAACCGGTAAGCGTTGATAGTGGCGTTATGCTCCGCGAGTTTGAATTGCCGCCGCCAAAGGGTTCTGTCAGGATGATTTCGCCTGATAATGTTCAGGAATTGGTCACCTTGCTGAAATCCGAAGCAAAAGTTCTGTAGGGAACCGGGTTTAGATAAAATAGTCTGTTTATGTCCACGTTGGTTTTTGTTGAGTCGGGTGAAGGTAAAGTGAGGAAAACATCCCTGGAGGCTGTGTCTTATGCTGCTGCTCTTGGCGCGCCCGTCACGGCGATCGGCATGGGGACCATCAGTAAGGAGGAACTGGGGAAGCTGGGCAAGTACGGGGCCTCTAAAGTTTTGCATGCGGGTGATGGACGCTTGAACCAGGAAGTGATACAGGCATACGCAGGCGTGTTGGTACAGGCAATGAACGACGAAGGCGCCGATGTGCTGGTACTTGCAAACTCCTCGCTGGGAACACCGGTAGCGGCAAGGGTCGCAGCCAGAATAGATGCAAGCCTGGCTACTAATGTTGTTTCGCTGCCCGATACTTCTTCGGGATTCGTCGTTAAGCGGAGCATCTATTCCGGTAAAGCGTTCGCCCGGGTGGAACTCACCCATGCTAAAAAGATTTTGGCAATAAGGAAAAATGCTGCGGAAGCCAGGGAGACTGGAGCACTTGTAGAAGTAATTCCCTATGATCCGAGCATCAGTGATAACGACTTCAAAACAAAAATAACCGGATCCGAAAAGGCAACGGGTGAAGTCCCGCTTCCTGAGGCGGAGATCATCGTTTCCGGCGGACGTGGCATGAAGGGTCCTGAGCATTGGACAATGCTGGAAGACCTGGCGGCGGCCCTCGGTGCAGCAACAGGTTGCAGCAAGCCGGTGTCCGACATGGGATGGAGACCGCATCATGAACACGTGGGCCAGACCGGCGTGAAAGTCAGTCCGCAGTTATATATTGCAGTAGGTATTTCCGGAGCGATACAACATTTGGCCGGCGTCAATACATCAAAGTATATTGTCGTTATTAACAAGGACCCGGAGGCGCCTTTTTTTAAGGCTGCTGATTATGGCATCGCCGGGGATGCCTTCGAGGTTGTTCCACGACTTACAGAAGCCATTAAAGCAGCAAAGGAGTGAAGAAGATCAAACTGGAAATTCTGGGTTTGTCGTCAAGCCAGTCGCAGACCGGCTCATTCGCCCTGGTGCTGGGTGAAACCGAAGGAAACCGGAGACTGCCCATTATCATTGGCATGTTTGAGGCGCAGGCCATTGCTATTGAGATCGAAAAGATCATTCCGAACCGCCCCATGACCCACGACCTGTTCAAGTCATTCGCGAACAATTTCCATTTTACCGTTGAGGAAATCATAATCTCCGATCTTAAGGAAGGCGTTTTCTTCGCCAAGATCATTTGCTCCGATGGCCTGAAGAAGATGGAAATAGA
>DATBVZ010000423.1:0-3220 GCA_036515095.1 Cyclobacteriaceae bacterium
TAAATTTACCTAACTACTCTGCCTGAACGCCAACAGGGGCAGGCGGCTCTGAAAGGCCAGCTTCCTTGTAAGACTTCGCTCAAATAATTTTTCATAAACACTGTGCTCGCGGGTAAACGTGGCGAGGAGGTCGCTCGTGGTTTCCTTGACGTATGTTTCAACTGCCTTGTCTACCTCCTTATCTGCAACAACCCTGATCTTAAATTTACCGTAGTCAACTCCGGCAATCGCTGCTTTGATTTTCGCCTCTGCAGGCGCTACTGCCTTTGCCCCCGAAGCGGCATGAAATATATGCAATGTTGATTCGAATATTTTGACATAGGGAAGCATGGTTGCTATCTCGTCTTCGAGATGCATCAGATCTGTAGCATACACCAGATTCTTTAAGCTTGTAAATTCAGCCAGCTCGGGTACAACCAGTACGGGAATGTGACTGATCTCAATGAGCGATGCCGTATTGCTTCCCAATACCACCTTCTTCAGTCCGTTCGCACCACGGGTTCCAATAACGATCAGACCGGACCGGAGTTTTTTGGCCTCGATCTTTACGGTCGCGTTAAATGAAGAACCCTGAACAATCTTGTATTCAAGAGGCTTGGTGGTCTTGAGTTTGCCAGCGAGTTCGGCTATCAGCATCTCCATATCCTCCTTGGCACACCGCAACAACTCCTCCTCCAGGGCCTCAAGCCGCAACCGCATACTTGCCCTTGTTGGCTGGATAACCGTTACCACGTGAAGCAAGGTTAGGGTGCCGTTTAACTTGTTTGCCACTTTCACGGCGTAATTTAAAGCCACGCGGGAAAGGTCGGAGAAGTCGGTGGGAACGAGAATATTTACCATTATTGTCCCGGTTTTTTTAAAAATTCTAAAATAGCGCTTTTCTCCATCCCGATAAATTTTAATTTTTATTAATTAGGAAACATCACACAAGCCTGGCCGGTCCTGCCGTCCAATTGGCAAAGTACGTAATCATACCGGCCCCGGCCTCGCAAAATTTGATTTTCAACCGTAATTCACTTGCCGCATGTCCGGAAAAAACCAACATTACGTTGGATCTGACCTGGAGCCATGTAAAAGAAAGCTGCCTATTTCCGGTATGAACAAACGCACATTTGCCAGCGATAACTATTCGGGGGTCCATCCTGATATAATGAGGGCCCTGAATGATGCCAACCAGGGACATGCAGGCTCTTACGGAACAGACTCGTATACCCACCGGGCCATCGAAAGGTTTAAGGCCTTTTTCGGTGAGGGGATCGGCGTATTCCTGGTGTACAACGGGACCGGAGCTAACGTATCCGCATTGAGCGCCATCACCCGGTCATTCAATTCCATCCTCTGTTCCGATCTTGCGCATATCAACGTAGACGAGTCGACCGCTCCGGAACGGCTTACCGGATGCAAGCTGCTCGCTATACCCACTAAAGACGGAAAGATCTACCCCAAAGAAATTGAGTCGCGCATCCAACGGCTCGGCGACCAGCACCATCCGCAGGCGCGGGTAATTTCCATATCCCAATGCACCGAGTACGGAACGGTATATTCGGTTGAAGAAATACAGGCCATAGCAGCAATTGCCCGCAAGTACAATTTACTTCTGCACATGGACGGATCGCGAATAGCCAATGCGGCCATTAGTCTTGCCAAAAATTTCAGGGAATTTACCCGTGATGCAGGAGTCGACGTTCTCTCCTTTGGCGGTACAAAGAACGGAATGATGTTTGGCGAAGCAGTGATTTTCTTCGATGAATCGCTGGCCGGGGATTTCAAATACATTCGAAAACAGAGCATGCAACTGCACTCGAAGATGCGGTTCATTGGCGCCCAGTTCGAACGTCTTCTTACCGGTGATCTTTGGGCAATAAATGCGCGGCATGCGAACGATATGGCAACGCTGCTGGCGGGCTCCCTAAACACAATTCCGGGAATCAGGATCACCCAACACGTTGACGCCAACAGCATCTTCCTTGTTCTCCCTCCGTCGGTGACGGAAGCCCTCCAGCGGGATTTCTTTTTCTACCCCTGGAATGAGAGAATTAACGAAGTGAGATTGATGTGTTCATTCGACACGACAGCCGAAGATATTCGTCAACTTGTAGAACGCTTGAAAGTGCTAATGCCCTGAGCCGGATTACGGCTTCAGGAACTTGAATATCCCCCGGAATTTTGAGGCATTGTCTTTAACGGAGAGAAAATAATACCCCGGCGAAAGGTCTTTGACAGTTACCCGCACCTGGTGCTCATCAATGGTTTCTACCTCCGGCCGGATCTCATTACCGATGACATTATGCACCGAGAGGCTCACATTGGCGGACTCCAGCGTGCCAAGCTCCACATAGAGATAATCCGGTGCAGGATTTGGATAAAGTTTGATATTTTCCCGGTATTCGCCTTGTTCGGTGCCATACGAAAGCTCCGAGCCCGGCTGCCCGACAGATTGGGAATAGCCGTCAAGCATCACCCCCAGGAACAAAACCACGAAAATTAAGCGTAAAATCATCTTTTATAGGCAGATCCTTTTGAATTCGTCCTCTTATATACGGCAAAATTCACACCAAAGTTCATCATTTCAGCTTTCATTTTGGCCTTCTAAAGGGTTAGATGCAGCAATAGCGCCAAAAGTTTAACCATCGGGTATGAAAATTTATTGATCGCGCGCCCTTTTCGACCAAAATGGCTAGATCCGCTTAAATGCCCGCGGAAGGTAATCGATCAGGTCAGAAGCGATAAGCCCTTCCATTCCCTTGTCGGCAAGGGCCGCATCACCGGAAGCTCCGTGCAGGTAAACGCCCAACAGAGCCGATTCCAGGGCGCTGTATCCCTGCGCAACGATTCCGGTTATGATGCCGGTAAGCACATCGCCGCTACCCCCTGTCGCCATGCCCGGATTTCCTGTCGGATTGAAATATATACTGCCGTCCGGCGAAGCGATGGCAGAAAAGGCGCCCTTTAGAACGACTATCACATTCAGGTCCCTGGCAAACGATCGCAACAAATCCAGCTTCTCAAAGTCATTACTCCAGGGTCCTGCCAAACGCTCAAACTCTTTAGGGTGCGGCGTTAATATGCTTAATGGCGGAATCAGCTGAAGTAACCCCGAACCAGCTGAAATAATATTGAGGGCATCCGCATCCAGTACCATTGATCCTCTGTGCGATTCCAGGAGAAGTCGTACGCTTCTGATGGTTTCGGGTGAAGTACCCAGTCCCGGGCCTATCCC